>NZ_QUGQ01000009.1:20496-138973 GCF_003479155.1 Blautia sp. AF19-1 | reverse complement strand
TTAAGTTTGTGGGATAAGTTTGTGCAAAATTCGATATTTGCTCATTTATAGTTCTAAACTCTTTTCCTTCTTTCTCCTGTATCATCCCTAACATTTTTTCAAAAGACTGTTCAAATCCCTCAGTATCCGCCTTTTTTTCGCTTCTTTGTCCTTCTGACACGATGATGCGGGTATTTTTTCACTTCGTTGTTTAAATAACGCTCCATGAGCATCTAATCGATATTCTTATTCGTGTACCATTTACCAGAATGATGAATCGCATAAGAACCTCTTCCCAACGCTATCGCCGTCACACCATAATCCTGCGATACGACAATATCGCCTTTATGACAGACACGGATCAGTTCATAATCCACAGCATCTGCTCCATCACCAACCACGACTATTTCGCTATAATCCGATATCAAATATCAAATCATGATTGGTATCGCACAACAGTGTTACCGGAACACAATGCTCTTTTGCAATTTTCTCAACCGTCTCAATTACCGGACAGGCATCTGCATCGACCAATATTTGCATTCTTCTGTTTCTCCTACTTTATGATTACCCAATTCGATTTTCTGTTTGTTCCATTTTGTACCAACACACCATTTTGCTGTAAAGAAACAAATATTCGTGAAACAGTTCTTTTGGACACACCGATCTGTTCCGCATAATACGCCTGGGTTGCAAATGGGTTCTTTTCTATAGCCTGTAACAGTTTTTCTATCTGAACCTGTTCCTTCGTTCGTGATATTTTAACGCCATCAATGCCATTTTTTATATCATTAACGCCATTTTTTGTTTTCTTGGCGTTGATTCTGGCGTTATTTGTATCGTTTTGTCCTCGATAGATATTGATACGCAAGTCAACTTCTCCACCAATAAACTCCGGTTCCTGTAGTCCAGCAGATTTTACCTTGTCTATAATTCTCGGAATCCCGCTTCCCCAATGTTCAATCAGATTCATATACGAAAAGGCATGTGCAAGGGCTTCATTCCTGATTTTGGAATAGCCTTCTTTCATACGCTCCAACGTTTGTCCCATCGGCAATTTCCCCGGCGATGTGATTTCCAGTCGGTTGTCATACACCGCAACCTGTATTGTACCATGATCCAGATAGCTGCGATGCACCACCGCGTTGATAATCAGCTCACGAATTGCATCCGGCGGGATTTCATAAATATCCTGACGGTAAATGCCGACAAGCGTAGCTCCCAGATGAATATTTCGCAGAACAAACTGAAATGCTTCCTCTATTTGTTCCCACAAAGGACCCGTATATTCCCTTCGATCAACAAAAACCGCTTTCGTTGTTCCCTTAAACACACCGCACTGAATGGCAACATGAAGCCCTCCACAGCCCGTTAAGATAGCATAAGCGTTAGAAGGGTAGTCTTTTCCATCACGTTCAATCAAAATACCCCAGGACCGAAGCTGCTGCTTTCCAACGTCTTTTACCGATGCTTTCTGCTCCTCATTATGGGCATTTTTGACTGCCTGCTCCTTCATCGCTTTACAAAGCGTATCAATTTCTTCTTCTGTAACACTCAGTCCAGTACATAACGCCTGATCAAAATAACGATTGCTTCCCTCAAGCATCAGCTCTTTGATCATATACTCGTCAGCAAGCCGGGTTGTTCCAGCAACACGGACATATACGCCTCTCTCTCGTCCAAGCGCTTTAATGTAATATGGCCGCTGTCTGCCTTCAGAAATTTCTGCCACAATAACCGTCTTGCCATCAACTGTCTGCAGCGTAATATCTGGAATAATTGCCGGTTCACAGCTATCCGAGACGGCATTGGCAATCGCATCCATCTTTTTGAATACATCTTCCTTGTCAAAGCCAACCACTTCTCGGGTTTTGTCCGCAATTCCAAAAATAATTTTTCCTCCGGTTCCATTTGCAAAGGCAACCACAGACTTCATATATTTGATGCTCTTTTCCGGCAGGTTCTCTTTGAATTCTACGTTTTTGGATTCTCCTGCAAGAATTTCTTCTATGGTCATAAATACACCTCGCTATCCGTGTTTATTTTAATAAATCAATGCTTAAAGTTCTCTTTATATCTGTTACCTTAACATATAATTCTCATTCAAGCAATGCAGTACTTTTAAAAATCGTAATTCATTTTTTCAAGTCTGTCAATTCTATTATTTTCCTTTTCTCGCGCATGATCAGATTCAATCATAGGGCGAAAAGTACAGAATCTATTAGTCCCTTACCAACTCAAAACATCCTTAAGCATTTGTTTTACCGCTTCAAAAGTTAACCTGCTGGATATTTTTTTATATTGTGAACAGAAATCTTTGTTATAAGGAGCCACCGTTTTTAAATAGTGCATATGCACTATTTTCTTACCGAAGATGACGATCTTGATGAGGATGAATTTGAAGAAGGCTTTTACATTGACTTCTTTTAATCTATCGTCTGTTTGCCATGCCCGCCTTTGTGCGGGCTCTTTTTATCAAGAGTTCGACGGAAGTCGAACTTTCCTATTGTACAAAAAAGCAGGCACATCAAGTATCTCTACTTCATGTGCCTGCAGCACTTTGAAACGGTCTCTTTTACGTTCTTAACAATGCGAATAAAGATAAAGTTTGACAAAATTTCGAATTTTTCCTTTCTTTTTTGACCAAAATTCATGCGGTTTTAAACGGTCTGAAACGGTCTAAAGCGGCATTTTTGCCCTGTTTTTTCCATCAAAAATGTACAAAAAAACCGCTAAAACACTGGATTTTAGCGGTTTTTCAGGTATGGACCTGAGGGGAATCGAACCCCTGTCCGAAAGCCTATTCATTCAGGCATCTCCCATTACAGTCATTCTATTAAAGGTTCCCCCATCGGCACGCCGGATGACAGGCTTGCCGCTTCGGTAGCTTCATAAAATCTTCCATCTCCGCAAAGCTTTGGAAACGAAGTGCTCCGCATCTGTTTGATGCCAGGAGAATAGCCGCGGAAAACTATTCAGCTGACAACGCCGCACTTAGGCAGCGTACGCTACGTAATTATCGTCTGCGTTTAAATTTAGGTTCCAGGTTGATGACGCGGTCCCGGAGTCCACGAATGGCTTCCCAAACTTCAAAACCCCCGTCGAAACCAGTACAAGCCCGTGCTGGCTCTACAGACGCTTTTCTTTGATACGGGGACGCAAACAGATCGTCCCGGTGCAGTGAAAACTCTCTTTCAACTGCCGTATATTGTATTATAGTCTTTCCCCATACTTTTTGTCAAGGATTTTTAATACAGATTTTTAACTTTGAAATCTCTCTCCGCCTCACGTCTCTGATCCTTCTTTGCGATATCCTGCCGTTTATCATACAGTTTTTTACCGCGTGCCAGACCGATCTCGACTTTTACGAGGCTGCCTTTAAAATACACCTGCAGCGGAACGAGCGTGTAGCCTTTTTCCTTGATCTGCGCCTCAAGTTTGCGGATCTCATAGTCGTGCAGCAGCAGTTTCCGGATGCGCAGCGGGTCTTTATTGAATATGTTGCCCTTCTCGTACGGACTGATGTGCATGCCGTAGATGAATACCTCATCACGCTCAATGCGGATGAAGGACTCCTTGATGCTGCATTTTCCCATGCGGAGGGATTTTACCTCGGTACCGGCAAGGGAGATGCCGGCCTCGTATTTATCCTCGATAAAATAGTCATGATATGCCTTTTTATTGTTGGCAATCATTCGATTTCCTTTTTGTTTTGCCATAACTTTTTCCTCCAAGGATTTATTCTGTCTCGGTTTCTTTTTCTACATACGTAAAATCGATTGTCCGGTTGGCAGGCTCGGCGTTTCGGACACGGACACGCACCGGCTCACCAAGGCGGAATACTCTTCCGTGCTGCTCTCCGACCAGACGGTAATTTTCTTCATCGAAATTGTAATAATCGTCTTTGAGTGTCATAATGTGAACGAGTCCCTCGACGGTATTTGGCAGCTCTACATAGAAGCCCCAGCCGGTCACGCCGGAAATGACGCCGTCGTACTCTTCGCCGACATGCTCCAGCATATATTCGGCTTTCTTCAGTTTCACAGCCTCTCTTTCTGCCTCTGCAGCACGCTGCTCCATCGCACTCGACTGCTCCGCCACATGCTGCAAAATGGACGAATATTTGCCGATTCTGCCGCCCTTGTCGAGACGTCCCCGCAGATCATCCTTGATAATGCGGTGGATCTGCAGATCCGGGTAACGGCGGATTGGTGAGGTAAAATGGCAGTAATATGACGCTGCCAGTCCGAAGTGGCCGCTGCATTCCGGGGTATAAATGGCTCTTGCCATCGACCGGAGCAGCAGGCGGCTGATCAGCGGCTCTTCCGGGGTTCCCTCGATGCTGGTGAGAATCTTCTGCACCTCACCCGGCGTAATCTCATGGGAACGCTTTTCGACTTTGATGCCCTGTTCACGGATCAGCGTCAGCGTTGCCTCCATGCGGTCTCCGTCCGGCTTGTCATGCGTCCGGTATAAGAACGGGATTTCGCGTGTGCAGTATTCCTCTGCCACGGTCTCGTTCGCCATCAGCATGAAGTCCTCGATCATCCGTGTTGCCACGTTCGACGGATACGGGCGGATCTCCACCGGCGTCCCTTCTGCATCAAGAATTACTTTGCTCTCCGGGAATTCAAAATCAATTGCTCCGCGTTCTTTCCGACAGCTCCGGATCAGTGCAGACAGTTCCTGCATCTGGCGGAACATCGGAACCAGCTCATGATATTCCTCCAGCAGCTCCGGATGTGCTTCCGGCTCGGTCAGGATTGCATTGACGGCGGTGTAGGTCATGCGGCGGTCCACGCGGATCACCGTCTCAGCGATCTGATGGCCGATCACACGGCCTTTCTCGTTGATCGTCATAATACAGGAGAGTGCCAGGCGCTCCTGTCCTTCATTCAGGGAACAGATGCCGTTTGACAGACGCTTCGGCAGCATCGGAATAACGCGGTCCGGCAGATAGACACTGGTGCCGCGCTTTAACGCCTCACGGTCGAGGGCGGAATTTTCCTGCACATAGTTGCTCACATCAGCGATATGAACGCCAAGCGTCCACGTATCGCCCGCTTTTGTGACGGATACGGCGTCATCGAGGTCTTTGGCATCCTCGCCGTCGATTGTCACCATCTGCCAGCTTTTTAGATCGAGGCGGCCGTTGTAATCGTTTGGAATTACTTCCTCCGGGCATTTTTCTGCCTGTGTGATCACGCGTGCCGGGAACTCCTCCGGGATCTGGTAAGCGTCCACGACTGCCTGGATATCGACAGTCTGGATACGCGGCTTCTTCTCTGTGTCGCCGTCCTTTCCATTCTTTCTGCGGAATCGGTCATCGCGTCCTCTTCTGCCCTGCTCTCCGGCGCGGCGGTCTCTTTTTTCCCGTTTTTCCGTCGTTGTGGATGCACCGCGGCTCTTCTGGTAACGGCCGTCGGAGATCACATCGATTTTTCCTTCTTTTACCAGGATTTCCATAACCTCCGCAAGCTCCGACCGTTTTGCTTTCGGCACCTGCAGCAGCATGGCAATGTCTTTCAGACGCATCGGCTCATAGTTTTTCGAGCTTACGAGATCCATGAGCAGCGTCTTGCGGTTTTTCAGCAGTTTCGAACTTCTGGAACGCGGATGGCCCGCATGACCGCCATGGTTCCCGCTGTTCTGTCCTGCATGGGACGCCGCGCTGCCCTGCGGATATTTCCTCCGATCTTTTTTCTTCTTATTATCTTTCATCTATTATCTCCTCTTTGTAGAAAAAGACACCCTTACGCCTTCTCGTGGGAATAAGGATGTCTTTACTTTGCTAAAAATTCATGTTTAATACAACCGACAGTACAATAAACAGAACTGCCATGATTTTTGTTGCACGGATCAGAGTTCCTTCTGCAGAACGGCTTTTGTTTCTTCCCCAGTAAGTGTCTGAGATACCTGCGATAGCACCGAGACCCTGCTGTTTTCCTTCCTGCATCAATACAACAACGGTTAAAGCAATACAATCAATGACATAAATGACTGTCAAAATCGTTCTTAAAATTTCCACAATTACACCTCCTACGGCCAACTTATATTATTTTACCATAGCGGAAGAACGATTTCAACTGTTATTTGCCTATTTTAGCCGTTTTTCACCACTCTCTTACGCCGGTTCCCTTTTGCGGGAACGGATTCCGGTATTTCGCTTCCTCACCGAGGCGTTCCTCGATGCGGAGAAGCTCATTGTATTTCGCATTCCGCTCCGACCGGCACGGTGCTCCGGTTTTGATCTGGCCGGCGCCTGTCGCGACGGCAAGGTCTGCCAGAAAATCATCCTCTGTCTCTCCGGACCGGTGGGAAATGACGGCGCGGTACCCTGCTCTCTGCGCCATCTCCACCGCATCCAGCGCCTCAGAGAGCGTTCCGATCTGGTTTACCTTGATCAGAACCGCATTTGCCGTGCCAAGTGCAATGCCGCAGGAAAGCCTTCTTACATTCGTCACAAACAGATCATCCCCGACCAGCTGTACTCTGTTCCCGAGCGCTTCCGTCATCTGTTTCCAGCCTTCGAAATCGTCCTCGCACAGCCCGTCTTCGATGGATACGATCGGGTATTTTTCGATCAGTTCCTCATAGTAGGCAACCATTTCTGCGGTATCCCGAAATACTGTCTTTCCGCACTGACGGGATTCCCCGGGAAAGTAGTAGACGTTCCTGCTCTCCTCGTAGAGCTCGCTTGCCGCCGCATCGATCGCGATCATCACGTCGTTTCCGGGCGCATAGCCGGCTTTCTGGATCGCATTGACAATGAGCTGCAGTGCTTCATCGGAATCCTTTAAATCCGGCGCAAAGCCGCCCTCATCGCCGACAGAAGTCGAGTATCCCTTCTCCTTCAGGAGCTGCTTCAGCGTATGGTAAATCTCCGCGCACATGGAAAGACCCTCCCGGAATGAGGGAGCGCCGCACGGCATAATCATAAATTCCTGCAGATCGACGGTGTTGTCGGCATGACGGCCGCCGTTTAAAATATTCATCATCGGCACGGGCATACGGCTTGTGTGGCAGCCGCCCAGGTACTGGTACAGCGGCAGATGAATCGCATTTGCCGCCGCGCGCGCCACAGCAAGTGAGACACCGAGAATGGCGTTTGCCCCGAGGTTTTCTTTCGTTTCGGTTCCGTCTGCCTGGCACAGGATATGGTCGATCCGCTCCTGCTCGAGCGCATTCTCGCCGACAACGGCATCGGCCAGCACGGTATTGACCGCTTCTACAGCCTTTCTCACGCCCTGCCCCAGATAGCGCACTTCCTGATCTCTTTTTTCCAGTGCCTCAAATTTTCCTGTCGATGCCCCGGACGGCACCTGGGCACGCCCCATATGGCCTTCCAGTCCGAGAATCCCCTCCCCGACGGCCACTTCCACCTCTACGGTCGGATTTCCGCGCGAATCCAGAATTTCTCTTCCTGTCACGCTTCGAATTGGTAAATATCGAAACATAGTTTTCCCTCCTGTTTTGCTGCAAAGTGAACAGTAACCAAGTTTCTTCTCTGCGTTCACAGTATGACCGTGCTATGGGAAAAATATGTTGCTCTCTCTGTCGAAACCTCTTTTTTCCAGTCCTTATTCTTTTCAAACATAAAAAAACGCAATATGAAAGCCATCCGATTTTTCCATTTTCGGATGGCTTTCATAAGTTAGAACTGTGCATTGGACTGAATCCTTTCTTTTTTGTTCTTTTGTTCTTTTGTTCTTTTGTTCTTTTGTTTCACTTTGGGGTACTTCGTTACGTTTTCTTGGGTCCATACCTTCGCTTTCTTAGTTTATGGGGTAATTCGTTATGTTCTCGGTGGTCCGTCCTCTCTTTCTGTTTTTTTTCTTCCGTTTTCTTTTGTTGACTTTACTATATCAGTTTTCTCACCGTTTGTCAACACTTTATTTTGATTTTTTATCTGTTTTCCATTTTTATTCTGTCTCTTATTGCGTAATTATTTTTATTTTCAGATTATTATAATAAAATATCCCTGCCGCACCCGTTTCAAAACGAATCCGGCAGGGACATTTTCACGATTTCTCTTTATTTCTTAATCAGCAGGGATTTTCCTGTCATTTCTTTTGGCTGCTCCATGCCCATCAGCTCGATCAGAGTCGGTGCGATGTCTGCCAGGCAGCCGCCCTCTCTTAACGTGTAGGATGGATCTGCATTAACCAGAATGAACGGAACCGGATTGGTGGTATGAGCGGTGTATGGCTCGCCGGTCTCATAGTCTACAAGCTGCTCTGCATTTCCGTGGTCCGCACAGATGAACATCTGGCCGTCAACCTCTTTTAATGCCTCCACTGCTTTGCCTACGCACTCATCAACAGCCTCAACTGCCTGGATTGCTGCGCTCTCAACACCGGTATGGCCAACCATATCCGGATTTGCAAAGTTGATGATGATAACATCATATTTCTGGGAACGAATAGCATCCGTCAGCTTGTCGCATACTTCGTAAGCACTCATCTCCGGCTTCAGGTCATAAGTAGCAACCTTCGGGGATTTTACAAGGATTCTATCCTCACCTTTATTTGGCTCCTCAACGCCGCCATTGAAGAAGAAGGTTACATGTGCATATTTCTCGGTCTCAGCAATACGTGCCTGAGTCATGTTATGTGCTGCCAGATACTCACCGAAGGTGTTGGTGATCTCTTCTTTTTTGAATGCAACGGATTTGTTCGGGATAGTCTCATCGTATTCCGTGAAGCATACGTAGGTCAGATCCAGACGTTTTTCTCTCTCGAATCCGGTGAACTCATCTGCACAGAATGCTCTTGTCAGCTCTCTTGCACGGTCCGGGCGGAAGTTGAAGAAAATTACAGAATCTTTATCCTGAATCGTTGCAACCGGTTTTCCGTCTTTTTTCAGAACGGTCGGCAGAACGAACTCATCGGTTTTTTCAGCATCATAGGAAGCCTGAACAGCCTCTGCTGCATCGGTTCCTTCTACGCCTTCCCCTTTTGTCAGAGCTTTGTAAGCCAGCTCGACACGATCCCAGCGGTTATCACGGTCCATTGCATAGTAACGGCCGGAGATCACGCCGATTTCGCCGACACCGATCTCATCCATTTTTGCCTGCAGCTGCTCAACATAGGATTTTCCGGATGCCGGAGGAGTGTCACGGCCATCCAGGAAGCAGTGTACATAAACTTTCTCGAGACCCTTACGTTTTGCCAGCTCCAGAAGTCCGAATACGTGGGTGATGTGGCTGTGAACACCGCCGTCAGAAAGAAGTCCGAACAGGTGCAGTGCGGAATTATTTGCTTTTGCATTTTCAACAGCCTTTACCAGCTCTTCATTCTCGAAGAAATCGCCGTCCTGGATTGCTTTCGTGATTCTGGTCAGCTCCTGATATACAACGCGGCCTGCGCCCATGTTCAGATGGCCTACCTCAGAGTTACCCATCTGTCCGTCCGGAAGACCTACAGCAAGTCCGCTGGCCTGTCCTTTTACGTACGGGCACTGGCTCATCAGCTGGTCCATAATCGGAGTTTTCGCTTCGCAGACAGCGTTATGCTCGCATTTGTCATTCAGTCCATATCCGTCAAGAATCATTAATACGGTTGGTTTTTTACTCATTGTGAATTCCCTTCTTTACTTAAATTTTGGGTAACAATACAGAGCCCCGTCTCGATTCCGCTTACGCTGCATCTCGATGTTGCTTTTCGCCATATGAAACTCCAGAAAAAGCGCTCCTTCATGCAAGCATGATTCGCGATTTTTCTTCCATTTCGCATGGCTCTGAATTGTTACATTTTGTTAGTATACCCGGATTGTCGAAGAAATCTCCTGGATCATCGACATTCCGCCTAAAATCTGCATGGCATCCTCAAAATGGCGCTCTTTGACCTCGTCCGTAATAACGACGATCTCGGCGTATTTTCCATTGACACGTTTCTGAAGCATCTGTGCAATCGAAACCTTGTTGTTTCCAAAGACAGAAGCTACCGATGCCAGCGTTCCATACCGATTTTCAATCTGCATGCGTACAAAATATTTCGACTTAATTTCGCCGACACGCTTGATCGGACATTCCCGGTAGCATGTGCAGCCGATTCTGCCGCAGCAGTTCCATAAAATATTGCGCACAACATCGAAAATATCGCCCACAACGGCACTCGCAGTCGGAAGCTCTCCGGCACCTCGTCCGTAAAACATCGTATCCTGTACGGCATCGCCTGTCAGGAATACGGCATTGTAGGAATCATTGACAGTCGCAAGCGGATGATTGCTGTCGATCAGCATCGGATGAACGCGGGCTTCGATTCCTTCCGGGGTATCTTTTGCCACGCCGAGCAGCTTGATCGTGCATCCCATCTCTTTTGCGTACTCGATATCGGTCGCCGTGATTTTGGTAATGCCTTCGGTGTAAACATCTTCAAATGTCACTCTGGAGTTGAACGCTGCCGAAGCCAGGATTGCTACCTTGCGGCCGGCATCAAGACCTTCCACATCTGCGGTCGGGTCTGCTTCTGCATAGCCCATGTCCTGCGCCAGACGGAGCGCATCACCAAACTCCATGCCTTCCTGCGACATTTTTGTGAGAATGAAATTTGTGGTACCGTTGAAAATACCCATCAGCTCTGTGATATGATTGGCGGCAAGGCACTGTTTCACCGGACGGATGATCGGAATTCCTCCCGCCACGGATGCCTCATAGAGAAAATCTTTTCCGTTTCTCTTTGCTGTTGCAAGGATTTTTTTGCCCTCGGATGCCACCAGATCTTTATTTGCCGTTACAACATTCTTTCCAGCATCCAGGCAGGCAAGAATGTAATTCATGGCCGGCTGTTTTCCACCCATAACCTCAACAACAATCTCGATTTCCGGGTCATTGGCAATCTCCTCGAAGCTGGTGGTAATGATGGAGGGATCGTCAACCTTTGCAGCTGCTTTTTCCACATTGCGCACAAGAATTTTTTTCAGCTCTACACGTGCTCCCAGCTTCGGAAGCATTTCCTCCTGCTGGCTTTTCAGCACTTTATACACACCGGTACCGACAGTACCAAGACCCAGCATTCCGATTTTAATTACTCTTTCCTCTGCCATACTCATCTCTCTCTCTTATTTCAGGGATACGATGCATTCAATTTCCACTTTTGCTGCTTTCGGAAGAGCGGCAACTGCTACACAGGAACGAGCCGGTTTGGACTCACCAAAGAAAGCACCGTATACTTCATTTACCTTGGCAAAATCGTTCATATCGGTCAGGAAAATGGTTGTTTTCATCACTTTCGTGCGGTCAGTTCCTGCTGCTGTCATGATTGCGTCCAGATTCTTTAAAGAGAGGGTTGCCTGCTCTTCTACGGTTTCCGGGATCACGCTGCCATGCTCTACATCAAAGCCAAGCTGTCCGGAAATAAATAAAAGGCCGTTGTCTGCGACTGCCTGTACATAAGGTCCGATTGCTGCCGGTGCTTTTTCTGTATTAATGATTTCTCTTGCCATAATCATATTCTCCTTTATGCTTTCTTTCGCGTCGTCTGATTTGCCGCGTTTTTTCCCTCTATCATGCGGTTTTTCCGACACTTTTGTCGTTCCCATCATATCACATGTGGGAGATGTCCGCAAGTGCGAAAAAGCCGCTCCCGGACACAAGAAAAGTTCAGAATCGTTCATTTCACATATCCAAATTCTATTAATTCATGTATGAACGCACTCCGTCTAGGATATCTTTTGTGATATGTCGACATAACAGCAATCACTTGTTTCTTTGATAACTGTTCTGTAAGTTCGTCTGATTTTCTTAAAAAAGCCGGTAAATTCATTTGCCTTTTCCAATCAAATCATCAATCCTATTTCATTTTATCCGTCAATATCCATTTTCCTTTTCGATTAGACCCCTCACGGATAACTTTACCTTCATGCTGCATTTTTGTAAGCATACGCTTAATCGTTGCCGTAGAAACTGCAAGCGCTTTTGCTAATTCTTTCTGAGTCAGTTTCGGATTTTTATAAATCATTTCTGACAATTGAATTTCAAGGTCATCTTTGGGATCATGATTGGGGTCATTGGGATCTCGATCGAGGTCAACAGGCTCATGATTGAGATTATCGGGCTCACGATTGAGATCATTTGACCCATGATTGAGGTCATGATCTCGATTTTTGACCTCAATGACCTCATTCTGGCCGCGATAAAGATTGATGCGGAAAGCTACTTCCATATCAATAAATTCCGGTTCACGCAATCCGTATTCCTGCATAGCCTGCATAAGTTTCGGAATACCACTTCCCCATGCTTCCACAAGGTTCATATAGGCAAAAGCATTGGCAAGCGAACGATTTCGGATTTTTGAAAATCCTTCCTTCATCAACTCAATCGTTACGCCAGGAAGCAGTCCACCAGGAGATGTGATCTCCAAGCGATCATCATAAATTGCCACCTGAATATTAGAATTCTGAATGTAACTGCAATTCATAACTGCATTAACGATCAACTCACGGATACTATCCGGCGGCAGTTCATAAATATCCTGTCGATATACTCCTTCCAGCCGACATCCCATACGAATATTTCTAAGGACAAACTGCACCGCTTCCTCTACTTGCTTCCAAAGCGGTCCTTCATAATTACGTCGATCCAAAAAGACAGCTCGCGTCGTTCCCTTAAACACAGCGCACTGTATCATGGAACGGAGTCCACCTTGTCCCGTTAAATAAATATACGCATTTGTCGGATAGATTTTTTCATTCTCATCTTTTTTCAAAATTCCCCAACTGAGCAAAACATTTTTCGTTACATCTTTAACTGCTGATCGCTGAAGATTGGATTTGCAGTTGGCAATAGCAACTTCCTTCATTTGTTCACAGAGACTTTTAATATCTTCATCGGTCACTTCTATATCTCTGCGGATTATTGAATCAAAAGAGCGGGCATCGCATTCATAATATAATTCTCTTGACATATCACGGTCAGCAGGGCGTGTTGTTCCAGAAACTCGAATATATACGCCATTCTCCAGCCCCTCTGCCTTAATATAATATGGTTTCCGACGTCCCGTCCTGATTTCTGCAACAATTACAGGTTTATCATTTATATTTTGCAAATAAACATCCGGGATAATTGTAGGTTCACAACTGTCAGAAATAGCATTCGTAATCGCATCAATCTCCCGAAATACTTTATCCTCCGGAATGCCAACAACTTCTCTTGTTTTATCGTCAATACCAAATATAATCCTCCCACCTTTTCCGTTAGCGAAAGCAACAACCGTTTTCATATATTTCATGCTCTTGTCTGGACGTTGTACTTTGAATTCAACGTTCTTGGATTCTCCAGCAAGGATTTCTTCTATTGTCATCCGATCACCTCCATGATTAAGTTTTGTCCATGATGACTCTATTATTTTGCTTTTTGCTTCCAATGTGGTTCCATTCATTTATGACTATTTTCCGTATGGTGCTTCAGATTCTGCCGCCATCAACACTGTTTCCTGATCGCTCAGATCGTATGTCACGGCTTTATGCTCTGGCTCATTAAAGGAAGACGAACCACCGATACCGAAATATTTTTCAAAAAACGTTTTCAGTTTTTCAATGACTCTCTGTTTTTTCTTGGCTCTTCCGCCACCACCAAAACGAGAAATTGGCGGCATGATTTTATCTATATCCGTTCCCGCTGTTTTGATCTCTCCGTCCCGAAACGCATTCTCTATGAACTTTCGTGTGTCTTTCGGCTTCAATTTTTCTTCCGTAATAATTACATTAAGATCATAATCGCGCTGTTCCACAACAAATTCATGCCACTCATCCATAACATCGTCCACATCATTGATTCCTGCAATAAAGGTTTCAATAAGCTGTTTCTTGCTGCGCAGCTCCGGGCTGGCATCAATCGCTTTATTGATGGTTATCAGCACTTCCTCATCTTCACAGCGGGTATCATGATACTTCTTTACAAGCATCAGAATATAATCAATGTTGATTTCTACCTGCCGGATCAATTCAATTTCAAACACCACATCATCTGTAATATCCGTACTTTCCCGGCGTTTCCGTTTCCACTCGTCACGCAAATCCTGATAACGTCCAAGGTAGTCTTGCAAATTGCGCTCAGAAATCAGCTCATTCCCCTTAAATTCGTCAAAGGAAAGCAGAAGGTTTCTCATACGAAGAATAGCACCAAACAAAGCAATAAAATCCTTCTGGTTCTGCTCTCCGACAATCTGCGGTTCTGACAGCGGAAACTTATGATTCAATTCCTCCATCAGATCCACATACCCTGGCATTGGCTTACCATCTACGGATTCATATCCGTAATAGTAATCCTTAAAGCTCTGCAGCAAAACAAGGCCCCCGGCATTCTTATCCCCAAACAAGGAAATGGCACTATCTACTCGCTTCTGCAGATTTCTGAAACATACAATATTTCCAAAGGTCTTGATAGAATTCAGAATACGGTTTGTACGGAAAAACGCCTGTATCAGTCCGTGCATTTTCAGATTTTTATCCACCCACAGCGTATTCATAGTCGTCGCATCAAAACCGGTAAGAAACATATTGACTACGATCAGAATGTCCAATTCCTTATTCTTCATGCGAAGCGACACATCTTTATAATAATTCTGGAATTTATCACTTGAGGTATCGTAGTTCGTATGGAACATTTTGTTATAATCCTTGATTACTTCTTCCAGAAACTCTCTGGACGGCTGGTCGACAGATATAAAACAAGCATATCACGAAAACGTGAATTTTTCAATCCGCGCAAAAAATCACTCCGCTTCAAAACACAGAAACGAAGTGATTTCTTTTTGCACAAACTGGCACTCTCTATAGCTAAATCAAGGATTATATGTTGCATAAAAAACAGCAAAGCGCCACCAAACATCTCACCTTCAGCATTTCTGCCAAATTCACCGTGTTTGGTGGCGTCTTAGTCTGTTTTATTTATTGATTTCGTATAAAAATCAATTATTTATTGTAGTTTACGATAGCTCCGAAATCTGGTTTCAGGGATGCTCCGCCTACCAGACCGCCGTCAATGTTCTCCTGTGCGAACAGTTCCGGTGCGGTTTTTGCGTTTACAGAGCCGCCGTACTGGATACGGATAGCTGCTGCTGTTGCATCATCATAGATTTCAGCGATGCACTCGCGGATGCCTTTGCAAACTTCCTCAGCCTGCTCTGTTGTAGCAGTTTTGCCGGTTCCGATTGCCCAGATTGGCTCGTAAGCGATAACGGCTGTTTTGGCCTGATCTGCTGTTACATTCAGGAATCCAACCTTTACCTGCTGACGGATGAAATCCATCGTTACACCCTGCTCTCTCTGCTCCAGAGTTTCTCCGCAGCACATGATCGGGGTGATGCCGTGCTCGAAAGCTTTCAGCATTTTTTTGTTTACGGTCTCGCTGGTCTCTGCGAAGTATTCTCTTCTCTCAGAGTGGCCAAGTACAACGTATTTCACGCCAGCGTCTGTCAGCATAGCCGGGGAGATTTCGCCTGTGAAAGCACCTTTCTCCTCAAAATACATATTTTCAGCACCAATCTGGATGTTGGAGCCTTTTGCAGCCTCTACAACCGGGATGATATCGATGGCCGGTACGCAGAAAACAACGTCAACGTCGTCATTTGCCACCAGTGGTTTTAATGTATTAACTAACTCTACTGCCTCGCTCGGAGTCATGTTCATTTTCCAGTTTCCGGCGATAATTTTCTTTCTTGCCATGATCGTTTGATCTCCTTAGTTTTACTTATTGAAACGGTTCAGAGCCATCTCTCGATTCCGCTTGCGCTCTGAATCGTTGTTTTATTTGTCGTTTGCTGCTGCAACGCCCGGCAGTTCTTTTCCTTCCAGGAACTCCAGGGAAGCGCCGCCGCCAGTGGAGATATGAGTCATCTTATCGCCATATCCAAGCTGGTTTACAGCTGCTGCGGAATCTCCGCCGCCGATGATCGTAACTGCATCTGTTTCAGCCAGTGCTGCTGCAACTGCTTTGGTTCCTGCTGCAAAATTCGGCATCTCGAAGCATCCCATCGGTCCGTTCCATACAACGGTTTTAGCAGTTTTAACAGCATCAGCGAACAGTTTTGCAGTTTCCGGTCCGATATCCAGACCTTCCCAGCCATCCGGAATCTGTCCGGCCGGAACAACCTGTGTATTTGCATCGTTTGAGAATGCATCTGCAACAACGTTGTCTACCGGAAGAAGCAGTTTCACGCCTTTTGCTGCTGCTTTTTCTTTCATTTTGTTTGCATAATCCAGATAATCCATCTCAAGCAGAGAATCACCAACGGTGCCGCCTGCTGCTTTTGCGAAGGTATAAGCCATACCACCGCCGATGATCAGGACATCAACTTTATCGATCAGGTTGTCGATAACAGAAATCTTGCTGGATACTTTGGATCCACCAAGGATGGCAACAAACGGACGCTCCGGATTGTTGACAGCATTTCCAAGGAATGCGATCTCTTTCTCCATCAGATAACCAACAACTGCAGTGTCAACATATTTGGTAACACCAACATTGGAGCAATGAGCACGATGTGCGGTTCCGAATGCATCATTTACGAATACGTCGCACAGGGAAGCCAGTTCTTTGCTGAACTCCTCACCGTTTTTGGTCTCTTCTGCACGATAACGGGTGTTCTCCAGAAGGATTACATCTCCGTCTTTCATAGCCTCAACAGCTGCTTTTGCGTTCGGTCCTACAACCTCAGGATCTGCTGCAAATTTAACTTCCTGTCCGAGAAGCTCGGAAAGGCGAACTGCAACCGGTGCAAGAGAAAGCTCTGGTTTTGGTTCTCCTTTCGGTTTTCCAAGATGAGAGCAGAGAATTACTTTTCCGCCGTCAGCGATCAGTTTTTTGATCGTCGGAAGAGCAGCTACCAGACGGTTCTCATCTGTGATTTTTCCATCGATCAGCGGAACGTTGAAGTCGCATCTTACAAGGACTCTTTTTCCTTTTACGTTGATATCATCTACGGTTTTTTTGTTTAACATGGGCGTTTCCCTCCATATATCCAACTGCATCTGCCGCGCCGTTTCTTTGTTTTTGCGGCATCGCGGTCCTTATTTAAAAATGCAGTTTATAATTTTTGCACACGGAAAATGGCTGTTTTTATGCCGTATTTTTCCGCCGCATTCGCAAAAAGGGCCCGGTCCTTAACAGACCGGACCCTTTGGGCTCTGAAATTTTGCCGTTCAGTTTGTTAAATTATGCTAACTCGCTGAAGTATTTGATGGTACGAACCATCTGGCTTGTGTAGGAGTTCTCGTTATCATACCAAGAAACAACCTGTACCTCTGTTGTTCCGTTGTCCAGCGGAAGAACCATGGTCTGAGTTGCATCGAACAGAGAACCATATCTCATACCAACGATGTCGCTGGATACGATTTCATCTGTGTTGTATCCGAAGGACTCGGTTGCAGATGCTTTCATTTTTGCGTTGATCTCATCAACAGTTACAGTTCCTTCTACAACTGCTGTAAGGATTGTGGTAGAACCGGTTGGGGTTGGAACACGCTGTGCAGAACCGATCAGTTTGCCGTTCAGTTCCGGAATAACAAGGCCGATTGCTTTTGCAGCACCGGTGCTGTTTGGAACGATGTTAACTGCAGCTGCACGGGATCTTCTCAGATCGCCTTTTCTCTGCGGTCCGTCCAGAGTCATCTGATCTCCAGTGTAAGCATGGATAGTAACCATGATACCGGATTTGATCGGAGCCAGTTCGTTCAGAGCTTTTGCCATAGGTGCAAGGCAGTTTGTGGTGCAGGATGCAGCGGAGATGATGTTATCGTCTGCTGTCAGGGTCTCATGGTTTACATTGTAAACGATGGTCGGAAGGTCGTTACCAGCCGGAGCGGAGATAACTACTTTACGAGCGCCTGCATTGATGTGTGCCTGAGCTTTTGCTTTGGAGGTGTAGAATCCGGAGCACTCCAGAACTACGTCTACGCCAAGCTCTCCCCATGGGCAGTTGTTAGCATCCGGGAAAGCATAGATTTTGATGTTTTTGCCATCTACTGTGATGGAATCTTCATCGGATGTTACGGTATCAGCCAGAGCATATTTTCCCTGAGAAGAGTCATATTTTAACAGATGAGCTAACATCTTCGGGGATGTTAAATCGTTGATTGCTACTACTTCATAACCTTCTGCTCCAAACATCTGTCTGAATGCAAGACGTCCGATACGGCCAAAACCATTGATTGCTACTTTTACTGCCATGATTTTCAATTCCTCCTAAAAAGTGAATTTTAATTTTGAGTCTCTGTACTTTGTTAAAGAAACATCAACCTTATCTGTATAATACCTAATTTCGTCGGAAAATTCAAGTTCTATTTTCAAGAAAATACGAAATTATTTCTAAAATTTGTGAAGAGGCCGGATGCCGATCCGTATTTCTGCAAAATTCCGAAAGCTCCGTCTATTGCAGGAAAAGCCGGAATCCAGCCTTTCTGGGGCTTTTTTCCGGCTTTTCCTGCGCGTTTTCTATTGGATCGGCAGATATTCCGGCTTTTTCTCTTTAAACCGCACGTAGTACCGGAATCCGGCTTCCTGCGCGATGGCTGCCGCGTCCGCGAAATGAAACGCTATATGTTCCGGTTTGTGGGCATCGGCACCGAAGGTGATCTTTTCGCCGCCCAGTTCCCGGTATCTTCTGATAACATCCGGCGTCGGATTCGGCACGCCAAGGCCTGCCTTGTAGCCGCCGGTGTTGATTTCCAGCGCGATATCGTACTGAATCAGCTCTTTTAAAATGGTATCGATCTCGTCCGCAAATGCGCGGTAGCTGTAATCTTTTCCCTTTTCTCTGCAGTAGCGTACCACATAATCCAGATGACCAAGCGTCTGGAAATTGTGGAAGAACCGGATATTTTCTGCTGTAGCCCGAAAATACGCCCGGTACAGCTCTTCTGCTGTCCAGTCCGGGAAAGCATCCTCATAATAGGGGTCTTTTCCGTCAATGACATGCATGGAGCCGATCACATAGTCGAACGGCCACGCATTTACATACTCTTCCATCCGTTCTTTTAAGTGGAGCTGCAGTCCCAGTTCCACGCCGAATCGGATATCAATTCTGTCGTGGTATTTTTCCTGCAGTTCCCGGATTTTTGCCGCATATGCCGGTGTATCGAGCTGGAACTCGCCGGTACTGTAATCCATATCGTAGTGATCCGTCAGGCAGATTGCCGGAAGTCCCAGCTCGACTGCCCGTTTTACCATCTCTTCTGTTGGTGCTTCGCTGTCACTTGAAAAGAAACTGTGCATATGACAGTCCGCTATCTTCATCTTTCGGCCTCCGTAATCGTTCCGCCTCCGCCGACACAGCCGTCCACGTAGAAGACAACAGTCTGTCCCGGTGTCGGAGCACGCACGCCGTCCGGGAAGGTACAGGTAATCTCATCTTCCCCGGTCCGTTTGATCACGCACGGGGAGCCTTTGTGCCCGTACCGGATTTTTGCGGTGCAGGAGAGCTCTTCTCCAAGTTCCAGCGGCGGAATTGCCATATAGTTTACTTTGTTTGCTTTTACTACTTTTGCGAAAACCTCTTCATTTTCGCCGACCACAACCTCGTTCGTCTCCGGACGGATTTCCAGTACGAACACGCGGTGTCCCATCGGAAGGCCGAGTCCGCGGCGCTGTCCTACGGTGTAATGGGTAATCCCCTCATGGGTACCGAGGATTTCACCCTTTGTATTTACGAAATTGCCTTTCGGTGCCACGATTCCTGTCTCGTTCTGGATAAAGGAAGCGTAATCCTGATCCGGCACGAAGCAGATTTCCTGGGAATCCTTCTTTTTTGCTACCGGAAGACCGATTTTTGCTGCAATCTCACGAATCTGATCTTTTGTGTAGTCTCCGACTGGCATCAGCGTATGCGAAAGCTGCTCCTGGGTCAGATTATACAGTGCATACGTCTGGTCTTTTGCCGCTGTTACCGAATTTGCAATCGCATACCGTCCATTGGCAAGCTGTTCGATTCTTGCATAATGTCCGGTCGCAATGTAGTCCGCTCCAATGGAAAGACTGCGCTGAAGCAACGCTTCCCATTTCACATAGCGGTTGCAGGCGATACACGGGTTCGGTGTTCTGCCGCAGAGATATTCGTTCGTGAAATAGTCCATGACGTTCTCACGGAACTCTTTTTTGAAATTCATGACATAATACGGAATGTCCAGCACCTGTGCCACGCGCCTTGCATCATCAACAGCAGAAAGGCCGCAACAGCCCCCGTTTTCCTCCTGGACTGTCTCGGCCTCATCCTGCCAGATCTGCATGGTCACCCCGATGACATCGTATCCTGCTTTTTTCAGGAGATACGCTGCCACCGAGGAATCTACGCCGCCGGACATTCCAACGACTACTTTCTTTTTTCCCATACTTAGTATTCTTCCTCTTCCTCGCCCTCGCTGATATCAGACTTCGGTTTTGCAAGACCTTCGATCTTGATGTGGTGTTTCTCTGCGTAATCCCAGAGCGCAGCGTGAATTGCTTCTTCTGCAAGCAGAGAACAGTGAACTTTGACCGGCGGAAGTCCGTCGAGTGCTTCCATAACGGCTTTGTTGGTTACTTCCAGAGCTTCCTGGATGGTTTTTCCTTTTACCAGCTCAGTTGCCATACTGCTGGTTGCAACTGCGGCGCCGCAGCCGAAGGTTTTGAATTTGCAGTCCTGAATGATTCCGTTATCGTCGATGTCAAGATACATTCTCATGATATCGCCGCATTTTGCATTTCCAACGGTACCTACACCGCTTGCGTTCTCAATTTCTCCTACATTTCTCGGATGCTGGAAATGATCCATTACTTTTTCACTGTACATTGTTATTCTTCCTCCTGAACTATTTCAAAGCAGTCCTCCTCCGGCACAGCTTTTACCTGAATTTTTCTGTACCGGCTTTCTGGATGGACTGTCTTATTTTTTTAAACTTATTTACCCTGCTGTTTTTTGATGTAATCCTCATACAGCGGGGACATGCTGCGCAGACGGTCTACGATCGCTTTGATCTGCTCTACAACGAAATCAACGTCCTCTTTTGTGATCTCCTCACTTAAAGTCAGACGTAAGGAACCGTGCGCTTTCTCGTGCGGCAGTCCGATGGCCAGCAGTACATGGGACGGATCCAGGGATCCGGAAGTACATGCAGAACCGCTGGATGCGCAGATACCTTTCATATCCAGCATGATCAGAAGGGACTCTCCCTCGATGAATTCAAAGCTGATGTTGCAGTTGTTCGGCAGACGTTTTACCGGATCGCCGTTCAGACGGCAGTTCGGAATCTCGGTTAAAATACGGTTGATCAGATAATCACGTACTTCGATTTCTTTTGCGGTACGCTCCGCCATAGTTCTTGCCGCACGCTCTGCCGCAACTCCATATCCTACGATGCCCGGTACATTTTCCGTTCCGGCACGGCGTTTTCTTTCCTGCGCACCGCCGTGTACGAAGGAGCGGATTTTCACACCCTTTCGGATGTAAAGGAAGCCGATTCCTTTCGGTCCGTTAATCTTATGACCGCTGGAACTGAGCATATCAATATTGCACTCATCCACATTGATCGGGATCTGGCCAAATGCCTGTACGGCATCTGTGTGGAATAAAATATTGTGTTCTTTTGCAATTCTTCCGATTTCCTTGATCGGCTGAATCGTTCCGATTTCGTTGTTTGCCGCCATAACGGAAATCAGAATGGTCTCCGGTGTGATGGCTGCTTCGAGTTCATCCAGATTGACAACGCCGTTCTCATCGACGCCGATATAGGTGATTTTCGCACCGCGCTCTTTTTCCAGATACTCACAGGTATGAAGAATCGCATGATGCTCGATTTTTGTGGTGATAATGTGGTTTCCTTTATTTTTATATGCTTCAAAGGTAGCTTTTAACGCCCAGTTATCGGACTCGCTGCCGCCGGCTGTAAAATAAATTTCCTCCGGTTTTGCGCCGAGCACGTTTGCGATCTGCTCTCTTCCTTTGGTGATGGCTTCTTTGCTTTTTCCTGCAATTGCATAAATACTGGATGGATTTCCGTAGTATTCGCTGAAATAAGGAAGCATAGCCTCGACAACTTCCGGGGCTGTTTTTGTTGTTGCCGCATTGTCCAGATAAATCATTGTTGTTCACTCCTTGTCATTTCTATCGCTGTTTCTGTTTTTCTCTAATTGCCGGCTCTGCTGAACCAGCTCTCCGAGGCTGATGGAATCCACAGCGTTCGTAATTCCCTCATTGATCCTCTGCCACACAAAACGCGTGACGCAGAAATCGGCCGCATCGCAGCCGCCCAGGCCTTCATTGACCGAGCACGTGACTGCCTCGAGTCCGCCCTCCAGCACACGGAGAACATCTCCTACCGAAATGGAATCTGCCGGTTTTGCAAGTACATATCCACCGCCTGCTCCCCGCACACTCTCAATGAATCCGGCTTTTCGAAGCGGACGCACCAGCTGCTCCAGATAGCTCTCTGAGATATTCTGGCGTTCTGAAATGCTGGCAATGGACACTGCACCCTCTTCTTCGTGACTCGCCAGATCGATCATGGCACGCAGGCCATATCTTCCCTTGGTCGATAATTTCATTCCTGGTTCTCCTTTTTCCTGTGCTGTCGTTTTCCAATTCCGACAGTTTTAATCGGATTTATTTCTCACTCAGAATAGCACCTCTCACGGGGTTCTGTCAAGGAGTTTTTTCGCATATTTTAGACTATCTGCGCAATGCCGTGAAAGGAGTCTATCCCATGCTGAAAATCACAAGAAAGAACACGCTTCTTCTTGGCACACTGATCCTGACCGCGTCCGGGATCATCTGCAGAATTCTTGGATTTCTCTATAGAATATTCCTGTCGCGCCGGATCGGTGCGGAAGCCTTTGGTATCTACCAGCTCGCCACACCACTCTACGCACTGATGCTCTCCCTTGGCGCAGGCGGCATGCAGACGGTGCTCTCGCGCTTTGTCGCATCGTACCTTGCCAAAAAGGATTCCAGACGGGCAAAGATCTGTCTGGCGGCCGGATGCGGCATTGTAGTGATACTTTCCTTCTCCGCCTCCATCTTTCTCTTTTTCAGCGCGGATTTTATCGGAACACGGCTTCTTTTTGAGCCGCGGACGATTCTGCTCCTCCGGATTTTATCACTCGGCATTCTCCCCTCCGGGATCCACAACTGTCTCTCGGCATGGTATCTTGGCCAGAATCAGACGGCACTGCCTTCTTTTTGCCAGCTTTTGGAACAGTTCGTGCGCATGGGCGCTTCCTACCTTGCCTGGCTTTTCTGTCTTTCCACAAGCCTCCCCTCTGCCGCTGTCGCTGCATTCGGTACTGCCGCCGGCGAACTCTTTTCGTGTCTCTTTCTGATGGCCTGCCTGTCCGTCTCGCACAGCAGGTCCCCTCAGAAACACCGCCCGATTTCTGTTTTTTTCAAAGAAAAGACCCTCTGGTACGATACCTTCCGAGAGCTTGCCGTTTTGAATCTTCCGCTTACGCTGAACCGTATTCTTCTGAATGTCCTCCACAGCATTGAAAGTGCTCTGCTCCCCGGCTGTCTGGTCACCTTCGGTCTTTCCCGGAAAGCAGCGCTCTCGCAGTATGGCATTCTCACCGGTATGGCACTTCCTATGATCTTTTTTCCATCTGCCATCACCCACGCGGTGTCCGTCATGCTTCTGCCCGGCGTAGCAAAACAGCAGGCCGACGGTACGCCGGAGCAAATATCAGACACGATCCGTTATACAATTTCTTTCTGTGTGCTGCTTGGCACTTCCGCTGTTTTTGCCTTTTTCTTTTTCGGTCCGTGGCTTGGACGTTTCCTTTTTCAAAACGAAGAAGTCGGCGTTTTTCTGCGTATCCTTTCATTTTTAAGTCCTTTTCTCTATCTGGAAACGACACTTGGAAGCATTTTAAACGGCCTTGGAAAAACTTCTCTCGTTTTTTTCCAGAACCTTGCCGGAGATGTAATTCGTATTCTTGCAATTCTTTTTCTCGTCCCGGTTTTCGGCATCCGTGGCTATCTCTATGGTATTCTTGCAAGTGAACTTACCATTATGACAATGGCACTTTTGTTCCTGCATCGGGAATCTGCAAACGGATTTGCTGTTCATTGATACCTTTTTTCTATCTTTTTTAAGAGAAACAGAATTTTCGCCGAAAAAACATCGACAATCTTCGCGTTATGTATTATAATTTATAGATAGTTTGCGACGGAGCGCACCTGCAGAACCTGCTGCCGGCAGCTTCTTTCGTATGCAAAGCAGTAACATGCCTTTTCTGTCCGCAAACGAAAAAGAAGTGCATCTAAGATAAAGGAGAAACAAAATGAGCCTTGAATTTGTAAGAAAACTTCCCACCCCAACAGAGATCCGGGAGCAGTACCCTTTAAGTGCCCGCGCAACCGAAATCAAAAAACAGCGCGACGCAGAAATCGCAAAAGTTTTTACCGGGGATTCCGATAAATTTCTTGTTATCGTAGGACCTTGCTCCGCAGATAACGAAGACGCCGTTCTGGAATACAACCACCGTCTGGCAAAAGTAGCTGACAAAGTATCCGACAAGCTGATTATCATCCCGCGTGTGTACACCAACAAACCGCGTACCACCGGCGAAGGCTATAAAGGCATCGTTCATCAGCCGGATCCGGAAGGAAAACCGGACCTGCTGCACGGACTGATTGCCATGCGTAAAATGCATATGCGCGTGGTCGAGGAGACCGATCTGACTTCTGCAGACGAGATGCTGTATCCATCCAACTGGAGCTATCTGTCCGATATTCTCTCCTACGTTGCTGTCGGCGCACGTTCCGTAGAAAATCAGGAGCACCGCCTGACCGTTTCCGGCATCGACATTCCGGCCGGCATGAAAAACCCGACCAGCGGTGACCTTTCCGTTATGATTAACTCCGTCATCGCCGCACAGGGCTCTCACTCCTTTATTTACCGTACCTGGGAAGTAAAGACAAGCGGAAACCCGCTGGCACACACCATTCTCCGCGGTGCGACCAACAAACACGGAAATTCCGTACCGAACTATCACTACGAAGATATCCAGCTTCTGCTGGAGAAATACAACGAAACACATCTCGTAAACCCGGCTACCATCATCGATGCCAACCATTCCAACTCAGGAAAGAAATACGAGCAGCAGATCCGTATCGTCAAAGACGTTCTGCACACCAGACGATGCAATAAAGACATCGAAGGTCTCGTAAAAGGTGTCATGATCGAGAGCTATCTCGAGTCAGGCAACCAGAAAATCGGATGTGGAACCCATGTCTATGGAAAATCCATCACCGATCCATGCCTTGGATGGGATCAGACAGAGCGCCTGATTTATGATATCGCTGAGGAGTGCTAACTTGCACCGCATGATAGAAAAACCTCCGCTACAGATTTTTACCGGTCTGCAGCGGAGGTTTTTGCTTATCTCTGATATTTTTTAAGGATATTTGCAACCCACTTCTTTAATTTCGTTAAATCAATACGGTCGCAATGCTGTTGCCCCAGAAGGTCAGACGGGTCGTGGTTCCGTTCATACGGAGATTGACCAGTTTATCCTCTTCTGACGTATTCATCACAACAAGGACAATCGTTCCATCCGGGTTCTTTGCCGCAGTGATTTCCAGATCCGGTGAATAAACGGAGCTTGCAATGCGGACAGCACCTGGTTTGATGTATTTTGAGAAATGTGCAATCGCGTGGAACATTGGTTTCACCTCAATGGTATCCGTTGTTCCGTCGCAGATGATCGGTGCACCGCAGAAATTGTCTACGTGGTTCGGTCCGCCGATTTCATCCAGCACAAGGTTCCAGTCGATCCAGTAGTTCATACCGTGGTTCAGATCCCCAATGATATCGTGTGCGTACTGTTTGGCATGGCGCAGGGAGTTTCCGGCTGCCGCGCCATAGCGTGCCAGTTCCACACAGCCCTCGCTGTGCATCAGCATCAGATCCGGGTAATCTTCTTTTACCATGGAAAGGGTGTCAAAATGATCGCCGGAATACCAGTGATATGCAACACCGGCAATCATGTCTTTTGTCGTCTCATCTACGATATCTCGCGTTCTCTCGTACGTTCTCTCTTTGTTATGATCCCAGATATACAGTTTTACATACTCCAGGCCTTTTTCTTTTAAGGTTGGATACAGATAGTCACGAAGGAATTCTTTTTCCTCTGCCGCTGTATACTCGCAGGAATCCCAGGTCTGAACGGCCAGCGGCTCGTTCTGTACGGTCATCCAGGAAATCGGCATGCCAAGTTTTTCGTACTCGGTGATGTACTTTGCAATATAATTTGCGTAATCCTGGTAGCACTCTTTTTTCAGGTGTCCGCCGCCGTTTCTTACGCCTGTCTCTTTCATGAAGGCCGGCGGGCTCCACGGAGAAAGCAGAAGCGAAACTGATTTTCCAAGTGTTTTGGATACTGCTTTTACAAGCGGCTGTACGTATTTTGCATCCCGTTCCAGATTGAAGTCTTTGAATTCCGGATCGTCCGGATTTTCAACTGCGCAGTAGTTGCCGACGGAGAAATCGCAGCTGTCCATGTGAATACGGCCGATCGTATAGCCAATGCCGTCTTTTCCATAGTAAGCGTCTACTACTTTCTTCTGATTTTCTTTGCTCATGCGGGACAGCGCATAGCCTGCAGATTCCGTCAGTGCTGCTCCAAATCCTTCAATTTTCTGATACGTTTTGTCCGGGTACAGGTTAATGACCTGCATTTCCTGATTTTTCGCGTCCGGAATCAGTGCTGTCTCATAGTCTCTTGTTTTGATGCCATCTTCCCCAAAGATGGTTGCATGTAATGTTACTTTTGCCATACAATTACCTCTCCTTTTCTCTGCTTTTGCAGATAGATTTATTGCTCCGGCGCCTTTTCCAGGCAATCCGGGTAATAACTAAGTCTTGCGGTTCCATACTCCGCGTAAAGCATGCCTTTGCGCGGCGCTTCTCTTCCCGTCACTTCACCGGACAGGATCTGTTCCGCTGTTCTGATACAGTCATCCAGAATCGTCTCCGGCTGACTGAAAAAGCACAGTTCCCCGCCAAAGCCAATATGACCGCTGTAGGAGCGTTCATAACGGTTTTCATACGTTTTCAGATGATATAAGCCCTCCAGTGTCTTTCTCACACTGCATCCGAGCACAAGAAGGTTCTGGTTGCAGGCGTCTCCCGAAAACAGAATCTTTGTAATTTCGTCCAGAAAACAGATGCCGCCCGGTGTATGGCCGGCAACCGCAATACATTCCACACGACGGTTTCCAAGTTCAAAGCAGTCACCCTCGTGCAAAGCATGAAACTTTGGTAATCTTTCAAACGGCTGAATTTTTTTCGGATCATAGGAAAACGCTTCGTAGCCGCCTGCTCTTCCAAGCTCTTCTGCAAAATTACGCCGCACCTCCACATCTACATTCCGCACCATTTCAAAATCGTCTTCCTGAAGATAGACATCCGAAAATGCACCAATCCCTCCAATATGATCGTGATGCCCATGTGTCAGGACAACATCATATGGTTTATCTGTCAGACTTGCTGCAATACTTTTTAAATCAGAAAGTCCGCACGCGGTGTCAATCAGAAGCGCCCGTTCCTCTCCAATCAGGAAATAGCACGCAGACAGGCCAAACTCGTTAATTGCATACGTATTTTTTGCTATTTCAATGACCATTGGTTCTTTTATCATGTTTTGTTTCCTTTCCTTTCGGATCGCTGTTTCCTTTTACTATTGTTTGTCCGAAATTTTCTGGTAACGTCATTATATAAAATTCCATATTGCATTGGTAGGCTACAAAACTACGTTTTCTAGTAATATCCTACGTTTTTCCGTTATTTTGTATAGTTTTCAAATCGTTTCCCTTTATTTTTGCAACATTTTATAGAATTTTATCTGTCCTTTTGCTTTCGCCGTCACCGGCAGAGCTGCCGCCGGCAGTTTCTTTCGGATGTATGGCACCACAAAAGACCCGACAGGATTTCTCCCGCCGGGTCTTTTGCTATTTTTATTTTATGGAAGTCTTATTTCAGGCTTGCAATATAATCGTCAAGCTGTTTCTGAGCTGCCTCTTTCATAGTCTCGATACCAGCTGCTTCCATCTGGGACTGATAATCGGCTAAACCAGACTCAGCTTCGGTATATCCGAGCTCCAGTGGCCACCAGTACTGCTGCTGTACGTTGTTGCATGCAGCAAGCTGGGTCTCAAAGGAAGAAGTATCCAGTACGAAACCTGCAAATT
This sequence comes from Blautia sp. AF19-1, assembly GCF_003479155.1. NCBI lineage: Bacteria > Bacillati > Bacillota > Clostridia > Lachnospirales > Lachnospiraceae > Blautia > Blautia sp. AF19-1. Next base: position 110,837 of record NZ_QUGQ01000009.1, on the reverse strand, counting down.
TCTCATTTCCCTGTCCGGAAACAATTTTGGACTCGAAATCATCTACATTTGTCTGATAATCATCCGGAGTTCCCTGCTGCTGACGGTTCAGAGCGTCACTTCTTGCAGACCACATTGCGTTGGTGCCATATTTGTCAGTATCCAGGATCTTGAACTGTCCCTGATCGTTCAGCTCATAGGAAGTTCCCTCGATACCATAATAGAATGCATCATATACTTCCTGATCGTTGGTGATCAGATCCCACAGAGCCATTGCTCTTTCCGGATGTTTGGATGTGTTGGAGATAACCATGCAGTCCTGAGTATATGGAAGATGAGCAACATCTTTTACCATATTGGCGTAATGGATATCATTTTCCGGATGAAGAATTGCCTGTCCTACGTAAGTATCAATGTTGTGGATCTTCAGAGCAGCTTTGCCGTTCTGGAATTTGGTGCTGTCGGTATCAGACAGAGCAGATTTGGAATAGAAGCCTTTCTCATTCCATCTTGCCATCATTTCCAGGAACTCAGGAGTTTTCTCCAGCTCATAGGAAGTCATAACGGTTGGATTCTCTGCTGTCGGATCATACCACAGATAACGGATACCATTGAAGGTAGCCAGTCCCTGATTTTCCATGTACATGAAGAAGATTTCCGGTGCGGTAGAGTAAAGATCGATACACTCCATCTCCGGATGAGTCTCTTTAACAAGATCGCAGTACTCTTCAATATCTTCAAAAGTTTCCATCTTTCCGTCCCAGTCGGTTCCCTCTACCAGGTCGCCACGCCACATTGGACCGTATGCATTGTAGGTAGACAGAAGAGATGGTACGCAGTAGTAGCTTCCGTTTACAGTAGCCTGCTGTTTTGCTTCCTCAGACTGTGCTGCAAAGTTCTTCGGAGCGTAGGTTGGCCAGAGCTCATCCAGGCTCTTGAATGCACCTTTCTGTGCCAGAGATGCAAAGTTCAGCCATGTTGCGCTGTATGCCATATCGAATTCCTCTCCTGAAGAGAACAGCAGCGGATATTTGTTTGCATACTCTGCCCAGCCGATCCAGTTGATCTTTAAGGAGCAGTTCAGTTTCTCTTTTAACAGTTTGTTCAGGTTCTCATCGATCTCATCCTGTCCGGATGGACGGTCACTGATGACATACATCGAAAGTTCTACAAACTCAGATGTATCGAGTTCTCCATCTGCGGATGCGGTAGAACCGCTGTTTGTGGTTCCGCTGTTAGAAGATCCGCTGGAGCTGCTGTTACCGCAGCCTGCAAGCAGTCCGCCTGTCATGGCGATTGCCATGGAAACAGCAAGTGCTTTTCTTAAATTTTTGTTCTGCATATTTCTTTTTCCTCCTTTTTTGTGTTGCCTTTATAAAATCAGTCCATCAACCTTTGACAGAACCGATTGTAACACCTTTAACAAAATATTTCTGTACAAATGGATATACCAGAATGATCGGACCGGTTGCTACGACTGCCATCGCCAGTTTCAGGGAGTTGGACGGCATATCCTGCAACGGAATGTTTGCGGAGCTTGCCATCTGGGACATCGCCTGTGTTTTCTGCATCAGGGCGTACAGCATGTACTGCAGCGGGTATTTTGTTTCTGAGTTCATGTACAGCATTGCGTTGTACCAGTCGTTCCAGTAGCCAAGGGCAAGGAACAGACCGATGGTTGCCATTCCGGATTTCAGAAGCGGCAGGATGATACTGAAGAATGTTTTAAACTCACCGGCGCCGTCGATCTTTGCAGATTCGATCAGTGCAGTCGGGATTGCAGATACGAAAGTTCTCATAATCAGCAGATAGAAGACATTGAATACACCTGGTAAAATCAGGGCCAGATAGCTGTCTTTTAAGTGCAGGTACTGAATGTAGAAAATGTAAGAGCAAACCATACCGCCGTTGAACAGGGTTGTAAAGTAGAAGAAGAAAGACAGAGCGTTTCTGTACTTGAAATCTTTACGGCTGATAACATAAGCGGTCATTGTGGTAAGCAGAAGGCCGATTGCTGTTCCGACTAAGGTGATGAAAATAGATACGCCATAAGCACGGACAACGGTCATCGGGCTCTTAAAAATCAGTGAGTAAGCAGCGGTGGTAAAGTCTCTTGGGAGAATGCCATAGCCCTGGAACCGAATCGCCTGCTCAGATGAAAATGATCCGGAAACTACCATAACAAACGGCAGGAGACATACAAGAGCCATCAGTGCTACGAATACATAGCAGATTACGTAAAATACTTTTGTCGAAGTACTTTTCTTGATTTTCTGTGATTTTGCAACAGCTTGCATAACGAATTCCTCCTTTTCTCTGTCTTAGAACAGTGCCAGATCTTCTTCTACATGTTTTACAACTGCATTGACGATCATGATGGTTGCAAAGCAGATGGCGGACTGGTAGAAGGACGCTGCTGCTGTCATACCAAGGTTAGAGTTCTGAAGCAGGGAACGGAATACATAAGTATCGATAACGTCTGTCTTGTTGAAGAGCTGTCCGTTGTTTCCAACGATCTGATAGAACATCTCGAAGTCACCACGAAGGATACGTCCTACCTGCAGAAGAAGCATGGTAATGATGGTTGGAAGGATGCACGGGATGGTGATGTAACGGATTCTCTCAAAAATGTTTGCTCCGTCGATCGAAGCTGCCTCGTGAATCTCGGCATCTACACCGGTAATTGCTGCAATGTAGATAACGGAGTTATATCCACACCATTTCCATGAGTTGAACAGGCAGATGATCCATGGCCAGATGCCTGCTTTGGAAGCATCGTACATGTTTACTTTTTCAGCTCCGAAGAAAGTAAGAACGCTGTTCAGGATACCGGTTTCGTAGTTGAAGATGTTGTAAACGAATACACCAACGATAACCCAGGAAATAAAGTACGGTAAGAAGATAATGGACTGTGTTACTTTTTTGAACACTTTTTTGTTGATCTCTGAAATAAAAATCGCGATCAAAACGGCAAGAAGCTGTGAGGTAACCAGGTTTAACAGGTTATACACAACGGTATTTTTCGTGATTAACCATCCGGTTCCGGATGAGAAGAGGTACTCGAAGTTTGCAAATCCATTCCACTCACTTCCGAATACACCAAGGTCATATCGATAGTTCTTAAATGCCAGTACCAATCCGGACATTGGAAGATACTGCATAATCAATACCAGCAGAAATGCAGGCATCGCCATAACAAAAAGGGCTCTGTTTTTCTTTACTTCTGTTACAAAACTCTTAACATGCTTTCCCATTTGTTGACTTCCTTTCTTTTTCATAGTTCCTGCACTTAACTGTTTTTTGCCGGCGATAACTTTAAGTGCTCCCAAGACCCTCCACACATCGCTTTGTCTTGGGGCTTGTTCTTAACTGATGAACTTATTATACCGGACAATTTGGTTATTTTGTACCCAACAAAACTTTGATTTCTAGTAATATTTTATGTTTTCCGTGATCTCGTACAGGAAAATTCTTGTTTTTCTCCTGCTTTTTTGTGAACTTGTATAGTTTTTTCTGGTTTTCTGTATCGGTTTTCTTTCCTTTTGTGCAAAAAAAAGAGAGAACAAATGTCTCTCCTTTTTTCTGTCAGATCTTCTCTTCTGCTTCTTCCATAGTCATGGCCGGAATTTTTACTTCTACGCACGTTCCTTTTTCACTTTCTTTATATGTTACGCCGTATTTTTCTCCGAAGCAGAGTTTTAAACGGAAATTGATATTCCGCACGCCGTACCCGTGCCGGGCTTTCTTGATATCCTGTTCCGTTTCTTTTTGCATTTGTTCCACATTTACGCCCGGGCCGTCATCCTGTATGGTAAAGATAATATCCTCTTCCTCTTTCCGTGCCCGGATTGCGATGCTGCAGCTTTCGATTTCGCTGTATTCCGCAATGCCATGGACAATCGCATTTTCCACAAAGGGCTGTAAAATGATGTTGAGGCAGGCGAAGCCTTTTAATTCCTCCGGGACATCAACATTCAGTGAAATCTGATTGTCAAAATGGTAATTCTCAATGTTCACATAAACCTGTACATGTTCCACTTCTTCCCCGATCGTAATCAGGCTCTTTCCGTGATTCAGGCTCAAACGGTAAAAGCGCGCCAGGTTCCAGGTCAGCGTGCCAATCTCCTCTGCCCCATAATCCATGGAAATCCAGTTAATCAGATCCAGCGTATTGTAGAGAAAATGGGGATTGATCTGTGCCTGCAGGGCCCGCACTTCCGCCATTTTGACTTCTTTACCGAGCTTGTAATGTTCCTGCATCAGACGCTGCACTTCCTGTACCATGCCATTGAAGTTATGGTAAATTTCTTCGATTTCATCCCCTTCTGTTTCGAGCGGCAGATTCGCATTTAAATTTCCATTTTGCAGACCGGCCATTTCGCTTTTCAGCTTTTTCAGCCTTCCGACATAATAGCCGGAAAGAACATAAGATATCATCACAATGACAACAATCATGCCGCCCATCATCAGAATCGCCGAAAGCCAGAGAATCCGGTACTGATCCTCATATTCGCTCTTTGGAATCATGGAAATCATCTGCCAGGCGGCACCGTTTACGTTCCGGCGGACTGCATAATATTCCATCTGACCTTCTTTTTTCTTTTCCATCGAAATTTCCGGCCCGTAACTTAAGATTCCTCCGCTCCTCTGCATTTTCTGCAGGATCGTACTGCTGGAACTGGCAATCAGACGTCCGTTTTCACTCATCAGATAAACCAGACCTTTCGACGTGATATTGGCATTTTGCATAATATCCTGAAAACAGCTCACGGATACGCTGATGCTGCAAATACCAATTTCCTGATCCTTTGCTTCTTTCGAAACAATCCGGTGATACAATGTAACCATCTGTGATGTTTCCTGTTTATCAATCCCCGAACGTTCCTGACTCAGTGCAACGTAGTCTTCTCCCTGATTTAATGTATATCGCAAATCGACATAATCACTGCGTTCTTTTAAACGGGAGTTTTCGAAAAAGAAATAATGATTTCCTGAATATATCACGTCATCCGGCACATACAGACAGAAACGGTAAATCGAGTTCGACAGCTCATACGAATTAAATTCCCGATTCAGTTCATAATATTCAAGCCACTGGTCAAAATAAGGCCGGTTTCCGCCAAAATCCTTTGCTGACAAAGTGTCCTGAATCACCCAGCTGTTTTCCACCATGTCTGCCAGATAGGTCATGTTCTGCAGATAACTTTCGGTAAAAGAAATCGTCTGATTAATGGACTGTTCTACCGTGTAATCTGTCTTCTCCCGATATCTGCGAATCACCTGCGGATAGCAAAGAAAACAAAGGATAATCTGTACCAGAATCAGTGGAACCGCGAAGTACAGCATCATCCGCTTTTGCATCGATAATTTCTGTATTGGATTTCTCATCACAGCCGCAGACTCTCCTTATATTCTGTTAGTGTCATGCCTGTCATCTTTTTGAAAATTTTTGCAAAATAGTTGGCATCCGCATACCCAACCTGCTCTGAGATCTGATAGAATTTCAGCTGCGGATCTTTCATTTTCTGTTTAGCACGCTCCACACGGATTCCCAGCAGATACTGTCCGATGGTGAGCCCGGTCTGCTTTTTGAAAACAGCGGACAGATATGTTGGTGTCAGATAAACCGAATCGGCAATTCTGGCAATCGACAGATCCGTCTCTGCATAGTGTTCCTGTATGTATTCCGTCACCTTGCTGATGGTAAAGGAATTCTCTGTTTTCTTTTTCTCTTTTCCATCCTCAGACCGCTCCAGAAGCTGTTCGATCCGCCGGATCATCTCATCGCGCATCTCCGCAAAGGTTTCTGCCTGCCAGAAAAAGTCGGTTCCGTTCTGTTCCCACGGTTTTTCCATGTTTCCGGGATAAAAATACTCTGCGGCTTTCTCCAGCATTTCCTGCATCTGGCAGTAAATATAGCGAACCGTACTGCTCATATGCATATGACGCTGCACCAGCTCTTCGTATAAGTTTTTCTGAAAACGACAGGCTTCTTTTTTCTCTTTTTCCATTAACAGATGATAAAAAACATCCAGCTGTTTTTTACCATCCTGTTTCCACTCCGATTCCCAGGGAAGTTCCGGCGGCACTTCTTCAAAGCACACACTTTTTCCCCATCCAAGCCAGGAAAGCGCTTTCTCTGCCTCTTTTGCTTCGTGGTAGGAACGCAGAATTTCTTCTTTTCCGCTTCCTCTTGTTCCGTTGGAAACAAAATATCCGCCCAGTGTGCCGTCCGATGTGAATTTGTTCAAAGCGGACAGCAGGATGGGTTCTATTTTCTTCCACCGCTTTTCTTCCTCACTTCCAAGAAGAAGAATCAGGCAAAACGGATCAAGAAGTGTTGCTGTCATCGAAATATCATGCTGTAAAAAGACCGCTTTCAGTTCCTTTTCGAACATTGGAAGAAAGCCATTTCCACAGCCTTCCCTGTCGAAATGAATTCTGACAATCCGGAAGTACGTACCCTCTGCCTGTTCCATGGAAACATCGGTATCCAGCTCCAGCAGATAATTTCGGAGTTTTGCGCGCTCATTTTTTCTGCGCTCTCCGACGCGTTTTACCGCCTCTTTTACATTTTCTGCCAGAAGATTCACATTCACCGGCTTTTCCACGTATCCAACCGCATGCAGATCGATCGCTGCTTTCAGATATTCTTTATCTGCATAGCCAGTGGAAAAAATAATTTCTATTTCCGGATATTTTTCTCTTAATGTTCTGCAAAGCTCTATTCCGGACATGCCTGGCATCCGGATGTCAGAAAGAACGATGTCCGGATGAAACGTTTCCGCCAGTTCCAGCGCTTTTTCTCCGTTTTCTGCTGCCTGCACTTCCAAAACGCCAAGTTTCTGCCAGGGCACATGCTTTAAAAGACCATTCCGAATTACTTTTTCGTCTTCGACTACCATCAGTTTCATAGGATACCTCTTTATCTGTTATCATTCTAAATGAATACGTCCGCTTACGCAGACACCGCTGTGCGTGAAAGTCCGTTTTTCTACTATATATACAAAAAATCTTTCGTTTACCCTTACACACACCGTAAAACTAAGTATATCATATTTTTTGTACTCTGTGAACAAGAAAAAGTTCCACTGATCCCTTTTCTTGTATGTATGACAACAAAAAAAGCAGCGTACACGCCAAACTTTTTGTTAAAAATTTGTCATACACGCTGTTTCTTTGCTTTTTTTCTGGTAAAACTGCTACTTTCTCGGGTGTGCTTTCTGGTAAACATCACGGATTTTGTTGACGCCAAGATGGAGATACATCTGTGTCGTCGAAATATCGGCATGTCCCATCATCTCTTGGACGCTCTTTAAATCCGCACCATTTTGCAGCAGATGGGTTGCAAACGAATGGCGCAGGGTATGCGGCGTAATATCCGCCGTAATGCCTGCGGATTTCGCATAGGATTTCAGGATTTTCCAGAATCCCTGACGGCTCATCGGACCTCCGGAACAGTTGACAAACAGTACATCATCATCCCGTCCATGCATCAGGGCTGCGCGCGCACTCCCCAGATACTGCTCCAACGCCTTTTTCGCCGGTCCGCCGAACGGAACGATCCGCTCCTTTTCATCGCGGCAGGTGATGTAGCCCATCATAAGGTTGACATCCTGTATCTTCAAATGGATCAGCTCACTGACGCGGATACCGGTCGCATACAGCATTTCCAGCATTGCTTTGTCGCGGATCCCCTTTGGCGTGTCGGTTTTGGGCTGGCGAAGCAGCAGATCGACCTCTGCGATGGAAAGGATCTCCGGCATTTTCCGCTCAACCCTCGGTGGCTGCAGTGCTTTCGACGGGTCAGATACCATTTTTCCCTCCTGACATGCATATTGGCAAAACATATGAATCGCCGCAATGCTGCGCGAGATCGTTGCCGGGGAGAAGTGTTCCCGCTCCAGATATAATAAATAAGAATTTAAAACCGTTGCATTCATCTGCTCCGGTTTTTCTATTCCGTGCTCCTTCAAAAAAACTGCCAGCTTTCGAAGATCGCGCTGATAGGAGACTTCTGTATTTTTTGACGCTTTCTTTTCCGTCTGTAGATAGTCCGTAAATGACTGTATCGTTTCCTGCATAGCTTTTTTCCTTTTTGCTTTTTTCTCCCTCTCACTGCCCGATAAAGGGTAACAATGCTTTTAATTATATACACGTTTTTTCAAAAATGCAATTCCCTTTTCCGACCGTTTTTACAGGATTTTCGCAAGAAACCACGGATTGACATAACTCTCAAGCAGAATACCCCACAGAAGCAGGATCAGTGCAAAGAAGTAGCGCACGCCGAAGCAAAAATATTCCTTTTTCTGTATGCCGCCGGCAAGGTGATTCGTCTCTGCCATCCGGCTGCACGCAGCAGCCATCAGAAATAACGCGGCAAGGTAGAGGAAAATCTGCGGAAAAAGAGCCAGAAAAAAGAATAAAAGACCTGCCATTCCGTTCTGCAGATAGGCAGCCGAGAGAAAGACGCCACACAGAAAACCATATGCCCAAACGGCAGCAGTGGCAAAATACGCACCGATTGCCGTCAATCCAAAGAGAAGTCCCGCAAATGCCGGTGCTAACCGTACCTTTAGAAGATAGGAAAAGCAGGCCTTTGCGGAAATTTTTCTTCCAAAAAACGCCTCCGCCTGAAATAGGCGGACGCTATTTCCCTCCTTCATTCCCGTGTGGGATGCCGCAAGCAGCAGCAGTACACCGAGGGTCATACCGGCCGCAAACCAGAGGGCAAAAAAACGAATATATGCATTCTCATCCCGTTCTCTCATTTGCTTTTTGCGCCTCCTTATTTTCTGCCTTACTGTCAATGTATTCACGGTTCATAGACAATATACGTAAAAGAAGTGCCTGCTCCGCAGACCCCCATCTGCGAATGGCACTTCTTTCCTCTTTTCAGGGTCCCCCAATGTCTCACGCACCGAAATGTCCGTTCATTTCAAACCCTGCTTTTTGTATATCCCCATAAGATATTTTTCACTTCTTTTATTTCACGACAAGATAGGTATCCAGATCATCGAACTGATCAAGGTAGCTGACTGCGCCCTCGTACATATTGGACTGCAGTACGATATTTACCGTGTTATAGATGCAGCGTTTCAATTCTGCCATCGTCAGAGTTCCATCTGCAAGTTCTTTTTTGATGTTCTCGTGATCCTCCGGCAGACCCGGCATTACCATGTCATTTCCGGCTCTCATGCAGCCCGCTGCCGTACACTCGCCCTGGATCTGTACGTTGGTGGTTGTCCAGTCGGTCATGATAGCTCCTGCAAATCCCCACTCATCTCTCGCTGCTTTCGTGCAGGTATCGTAGCAGTTTGCAGCGTGTACACCATTGATCAGGTTGTAAGATGTCATAATGGACATCGGCTGTGCATCTTTGACTGCGATTTCAAAGCCTTTCAGATAGATCTCACGCAGGGCACGCTCGGACAGGATGGAATCGGAGCCCATACGGTTATCCTCCTGATTGTTGCATGCGAAGTGTTTGATCGTGGTTCCGCAGCCCGGTACCTTCTGTACACCGAGCGTCATAGCAGCCGCCATCATACCGGCAAGCAGCGGATCCTCGGAATAATATTCAAAGTTTCTTCCGCAGAGCGGATTTCTGTGGATGTTCATGCCAGGTGCCAGCCACAGTGTTACGTTGAACAGCTCCATCTCATGGCCGATCATCTCGCCGACTCTCTTGATCAGTTCTATATCCCAGCTCTGTGCCAGAAGTGTTCCAACCGGAATTGCGGTACAGAACTGATAATAGGTTGTTCCGCGTTTTTCCTGCGGTTTGCTGAAGAATCCGCCTTCCAGTGCCGCCAGGAAATCGCTCGCTACGATCTCTCCGTTGTCTACCTGGTATTCTCTCTTCAGACGAAGACCTGCAGGTCCGTCGACCAGAGCAATCGTGGTTACATTCCACGGCTCCTCCGAAGCACACGGGGATGTCTCCGCTGCTGCTCCCGGAACAGAAATTCCTGCGGAGCCAAGCGCGTTGCCCTGTGCTCTTCCCGGATCACCGGTTGCAAGGAGTGCCAGCTGATCCACAGAAAGGGATTCCACAATCTTTCCTGCTTTTCCAGGAAGCTCTTCCGGTACCGGCTGGTAATCTACTTTCTCAGTTGGGATCTCAGATGCTTTAAGCTCGATCACGCTCATTCTCTTTTCTTTTACTTCCTTCTGCCATGCAGCCTCTCTTGCCTGAACTTTTTCTGCATCAGGAACAATCTCATTCAATTCCTCTTTCAGCGGGCAGATATTTTCACACGCTGTCATGACTGCTTTCTCGTCCAGCTCCAGCGCGCCGGAGAGAACAGATGTATTCAGATCATTTCCAATCCAGATACCATACATGCCCGGCTCCAGAATCCAGGATGCGCTTTCCTCCTCATAGGAAGTCAGCTGATACAGCGGGAAGGTGATGGTCATGGTCTGGGATTCCTTCGGAGCCAGCAGTTTTGTTTTTCCAAAGCCTGCCAGACGGCGGAACTCTTTCACCAGTCTGCCCTGCGGGCAGGAAGCGTAGATCTGTACAACTTCTTTTCCTGCATAAGTATCGCCGGTGTTGGTGACGGTAACAGTCACGCTTACTTTCGGATTCATCATACCGCGGCCGCTTACTTTGATGTCATCGGTTCTGATCTCGAAATCGGTGTAGGACATACCGTAACCGAAGGAGTAACGGACTGGTACTTCAAAGGTATCGAAGTAACGGTATCCAACGAAGATACCCTCTTCGTATTTTTCTTTCATGAGGTCGCCGCTCTTGTAGCTGTAAACCTCTGCACCCGGATAATCATAGTAATCTTTTGCCCAGGTATCTGTCATTTTTCCGGATGGGGTTACATCGCCGCTTACAACATCAGCAAATGCATTTCCGCCTTCCTGGCCTGCCTGTACGTACTGTAAAATAGAGCGGATATTGTCAAATTCTTCTACGAATGCCAGATCCATCAGGCCGCCGGTGTTGATAACAAGAACAACGTTTTTATAGCATCTGGAAACCTGTGCCAGAATAGCTTTCTCTTCTTTGGAGATGAAGTAGTCACCCTCCGTATCAAAACGGTCTTTGTTCTCTCCTGCGATACGTGCCAGAACGAAGAATGCGGTGTCTGCACCGTCGGCTGCTGCTTTCTCTTCATCGATTGGGTTTCCGGATGGCATAAAGAACGGGGTTGCAGAGTACGCATCAAAGAATTTTGTGTCGTCTCCGTTCAATTTTGTGAAAATCTCATTTTTCCAGTCCAGTCTTGCCTGTACGTAGAGTTTATCGTAATCCTCCAGCCATTCACTGCTTGTTACGTCGTAGCCTGCATTTTTCATGCCCTGGAAAATATTAACGCTGTCACGCTCATTGACATCGCCGGAACCGGTGCCTCCTTTGATGGTGCGGATCGCACCTGTTCCGTAAAGACCTACCTTGCTGCCCTTTGCCAGCGGCAGGAAATGATCTTTGTTTTCCAGAAGAACGAATCCCTCTGCTGCTGCCTCGCGGGCAAGTTTGCGGTGATCTGTTTCACGCTGGGTTACTTCCGGAGATGTAGTTCCGTTAAAGGTTCTTACCTTTGCTTTCATGTCTTTGTTCCTCCCAAACTTTGTTTCGTGCTAATGTCTCCATTATCTTCCCTTTTTCGTGTAACTTCTAGTTCCTTTCTTGTCCTTTCTCTGGTTGATATTGATATTTCGCCCAATTTCTGGTACAATATTCTTATCTTTTTTGATTATAATTGACGTATATTTCTATCACATCCTGGAGGTACTTATGGAATCCTGCTTTTACGAAACAATACACGAAACCGATCTGCTGCACGTCCGTTTTGAGCTGCAGGATGCGCCCGCTTTTGTTTTTCCGGCGCACTGGCACGAATATGTGGAAATTCTCTATCTGATCAGGGGACAGTTTTCCGCGATTGTCCAGGCAACGGAGTATCGGTTAAACGAGGGCGATCTGATTATCATCAACTCCGGCGACCTCCATATGACGCGCTCCAACACCTGTACATATCTTCTGCTGCAGATTTCCGCAAGCCAGATGCGCCAATATCTGCCGGACTTTGATACGATGCGTTTCGACACGATCATTCCCTACTCGGAACAGCCGGCTCCGCTCCGCGCACTGCTCTCGGAGATGAACGAGATCCGGCAGAATCCTTCCGATTCATACCAGCTTCTCTTTACCTCACGACTGTACGAATTTCTGTACCATCTCTGCCGGTCGTATTCCCACCAGATCCCTTCGGCATCCCTCACGGGTTCACAGCGCGATCTGCAGCGCGTGACACACGTTATGAACTGGGTGAAAGTGCATTACCCGGAACCGTTAAGCCTCGAAACAGCCGCGGATTCCCTGGCGCTCTCGAAAGAGTATTTCTGCCGGCTCTTTAAAAAGTATACCGGACAGACCTTTCTCGAATATCTGAACGATGTGCGCACGATGCACCTGTACGAAGATTTACAGAATTCCGACGAAACGATCACGGTACTGATGGAGAAAAACGGGCTGTCGAATTACAAAATTTTTATGCGGACCTTCAAAAAGCTGTATGGCTCTACACCTCAGAAAATGCGCTCGAACCGGATACGGCACGTATAAATTCTTTTGAAACTTACTGTTCTTATACACACTGAAAAGGCTGTGGAACATGATTGCTCATGTCCACAGCCTCTTTTTGATTTCGTTATTAAATTGTTTCGTAGAAAGTCTTTTATTTCGCGTAATCCGTTACACGGCTCTCGCGGATAACATTGACCTTGATCTGTCCCGGGTATTCCAGTTCAGCTTCGATCTGTTTCGAGATATCCCTTGCGAGCAGTACCATTTCAGAATCGGATACCTGCTCAGGAACAACCATGATGCGGACTTCTCTACCAGCCTGAATAGCAAAAGATTTTTCGACACCCTTGAACGAATTCGTGATGTCTTCCAACTGTTTTAATCTGTTGGTATATGTTTCGAGTGTTTCTCTTCTTGCACCCGGTCTTGCTGCGGAAATTGCATCCGCTGCCTGAACGATACATGCAATCAGAGACTGGGGCTCTACATCCCCGTGATGTGATTCTACTGTGTTGATCACAATCTGAGATTCTTTGTACTTTTTGCAGAGATCTGCACCGATCTGAATGTGAGATCCTTCTACCTCATGGTCGATGGATTTACCGATATCATGAAGCAGTCCGGCACGTTTTGCCATGCGGACATCGCATCCTACCTCTCCTGCGAGGAGACCGGAAAGCTGTGCTACCTCGATCGAATGCTTTAATGCATTCTGTCCGTAGCTGGAACGGAATTTCATTCTTCCAAGGAGACGGATCAGCTCCGGATGAAGTCCGTGTACACCGACTTCCAGTGCGGCTGCCTCGCCTTCCTCGCGAATATTCTGTTCTACTTCTTTGCGGGCCTTTTCTACCATCTCTTCGATGCGGGCCGGATGGATTCTTCCGTCTACGATCAGTTTTTCCAGAGCAATTCTTGCCACCTCACGGCGAATCGGATCGAATGAGGAAAGAACGACTGCTTCCGGTGTATCGTCGATGATCAGGTCAACGCCTGTCATGGTTTCGAGTGTACGGATGTTTCGTCCTTCACGGCCGATGATGCGGCCTTTCATTTCATCGCTCGGAAGCTGTACCACGGAGATGGTACTCTCAGATACGTGATCGACAGCACATTTCTGAATAGCTGTTACCACATACTCTTTTGCCTTACGGCCTGCTTCCTCTTTTGCTCTGCTCTCCAGCTCTTTGTAGAGCTTTGCTGTGTCGATTTTTACTTCGTCTTCCACAGATTTTAACAGATACTCTTTTGCTTCCTCGGAGGTAAAACCGGAAATTCTTTCCAGTTCCTGTACTCCTTTTTCGTGTAGACCGTCTACTTCCTTTTCTTTCTTTCTGACGCTTGCCTCTTTTGCTGCAATTTCGTTTTCACGACGCTCCAATACGTCCGCTTTTTTATCTACAGATTCTTCTTTCGATAAAACGCGCTTCTCATATTTCTGCAGTTCCGCTCTGCGCTCTCGGGTCTCTTTTTCTACTTCATTCTTCGTACGAAGAGACTCCTCCTTCGCCTCCAGCAGGGCTTCCCGTTTCTTAGTTTCGGCAGTTTTCAGTGCTTCATCTATGATGTTTCTCGCCTTTTCTTCCGCTGTGCCAATTTTCTCAGCATCCTGCTTGATTTTATTGTCCACAGCAATTTTCCTGGTAACAGGAACCGCAATAAGCAGCGTGACTACTACAGCAATGAATACCAGCAGAATTGTAATACCTGTACCCATTACCGGAGCACCTCCTTATTTAGTTTTCATTGCACATTTACAACACTACAATTTTATACTGTTTTCACAAATTTGTCAATGTTTTAAAAATATTCATGTAATTTATTGCACATAATTTCGCGGCATGTGGCGGAATCGCCGGGAATATTCAGGATTCTTCGTCAGCGGAATCTTGGTATTCTTCCAGTGCCCGACGGATTTCGGAACTGCCGAATCCCTTCCGCGTCAGAAAACCGGCGGCACGGCGGTACTCTTTTTCATCCAGCCGGTGCGGCGTGCCGAGCTTTGCGAAGGCGGCACTTTTTGCAAGTTCATACTCATCGCGGGCATCCTCCTGCTCTTCCAGGACGGATTCCACCAGTTCCCGGTCCACGCCTTTCTGTGCCAGCGCATAGAGGACTGCCTTTTTCCCTTTTTTCGCACCGCTGCCCGCAAGATACTGCTCCACGTATGCGCGGTCGTCGATATAGTGAAAGCTCTCCACGTACGAGACAGCCTCTTCAATGGCTCTCTCGGGATAGCCGTCTTTTCGTAACTTATCTTCCAGCTCTTTTTTCGTCCGCATCTGTCTGAGCAGCAGATACATCGCGCGGTGTTTGGCCCTTTTAGTCAGCACTTCCCCTGCCAGCTTTTCGTAAACCTCATCGGGAAGCTCCTCCTGCTCTTTGATGCGGGAAGCGCGGATTTCCCCGTTATAAAGAACCAGATCCTCTCCGTCATCGAAGAGGATCCGTGATTTCTTTTTATTCAGAGGACGAATCTCTGTCACAAACATTTATTCGTCGTCTCCTTCGGTTTCCGGAACTGCTGCTGTTTCTTCTGTGCCTTCCGGCGCTTCTTCCTTGATCAGGCCGTAAGCCACGCGCACTTTGTGCTCGATCTCATCCATGATTTCCGGATGCTCGCGCAGGTATGCTTTCGCATTTTCGCGTCCCTGGCCGATCTTGTCGCCGCCGTATGCGAACCATGCGCCGCTCTTCTGTACGATGCCGACGGAAGCTGCCAGATCCAGAACGTCTCCTTCTTTGGAGATTCCTTTTCCGAACATGATATCAAATTCTGCCTCGCGGAACGGCGGAGCTACTTTGTTTTTCACGACTTTGATTCTGGTACGGTTTCCGACCATCTCTCCGCCCTGCTTTAAGGCTTCAATTCTTCTGACATCGAGACGGATGGAAGAATAGAATTTCAGTGCACGACCGCCGGTTGTGGTCTCCGGATTTCCGAACATGACACCGACTTTTTCACGCAGCTGGTTGATAAAGATAACAATACAATTGGATTTGCTGATCGCTGCAGTCAGTTTCCGGAGTGCCTGAGACATCAGACGCGCCTGCAGTCCGACGTGGGAATCTCCCATGTCGCCGTCGATCTCGGCTTTTGGAACGAGGGCTGCAACAGAGTCCACGATGATGATGTCTACCGCACCGGAACGGACCATCGTCTCGGTGATCTCAAGTGCCTGCTCGCCGTTGTCCGGCTGTGAGATATAAAGGTTTTCAATATCAACACCGATGTTTTTGGCATAGGCCGGATCGAGCGCATGCTCTGCATCGATGAAGCCGGCGATTCCGCCGCGTTTCTGTACTTCGGCTACCATGTGGAGCGCTACGGTTGTTTTACCGGAAGACTCCGGTCCATATACCTCAATAATTCTTCCCTTCGGCACACCGCCAAGACCGAGTGCGATATCCAGGCTTAAAGAGCCGGTCGGGATGGTTTCCACGTTCATGTTTGCTGCGGAATCTCCGAGCTTCATGACAGCTCCTTTTCCGTACTGTTTTTCAATCTGTCCAAGTGCGGCATCGAGTGCACGCAGTTTATCTTCGTTATTATTTCCCATACTGAATATTCTCCTTACCACGCGAACGTCCGTTCGCTTCTGTATACATACTATTACAAATCTGCTTTGTTGTCAACTGTTTTTCTTGTGTCTTTTTTCAGCTCCCAAATCCTCTGCACCGGAGCTGCTTCGAATATATCCTTATGCACAAGTGTAGCATATTCCACTCTCCTGCTGCAACCCAAAAATACTGCAAAAAAATCCCGAAACGGCTTTTCTTTCCTCTTCTGCCATTTCGGGATTTTTTTCTTATTTTTCAGAATGCAGACCAGCTTATCCGATCAGCCAGTTGTACATTTCCTCGTACTGTTTTGCGGAATTCGCCCAGGAGAAATCCTGTACCATTGCGCGGTCGATCATCTTGTTCCACTCGCGTTTTTTGTCGTAATAGATGCGCTCTGCGTACCGCACGGTACCCATCATCTCATGCGCATTGTAGTTTGTGAAGCTGAATCCAGTTCCTGTTCCCTCGTACTCATTGTACGGCTCTACGGTGTCTTTGAGGCCGCCGGTCTCGCGGACGATCGGAAGGGTTCCGTAGCGGAGGCTCATGAGCTGGGAGAGTCCGCATGGCTCAAACAGGGACGGCATCAAGAAGGCATCGCAGGATGCATAGATCTTGTGTGACATTGCATCGGAATAGTAGATGTTTGCCGAAACCTTCTTGTCGTATTTCCATGCGAAGTGGCGGAACATGTTCTCGTAGCGCTCCTCGCCGGTTCCAAGGATCACAAACTGTACGGCATCCTGGCACATCTCATCCATCATATAGCTGATGAGGTCGAAGCCCTTCTGATCGGTCAGCCGGGATACGATACCGATCATCATCGTCTTCGGATTGACCTCGAGTCCTAACTCCTCCTGCAGTGCCAGTTTATTTTTCACTTTCTCTTTACGGAAGTTCTTTACATTGAAATTCTTTGCAATCTGAGCGTCTGTCTCCGGGTTCCACTCATTGTAGTCGAGTCCGTTTACAATACCGCGCAGATCGTTTGCTCTTGCACACATCAGACCGTCGAGTCCTTCGCCATAGAACGGGGTCTGAATCTCCTGCGCGTATGTATTGCTGACGGTGGTGATCGCATCTGCGTAAACCAGACCGCCCTTCAAGTAGCTGGCATCGTGTTTGAACTCCAGCTTATCCGGTGTGAAGTAGTAGTCGGAAAGGCCGGTAATGCTCTGAATCGTCTTGCGGTCCCAGATGCCCTGGAATTTCAGGTTGTGGATCGTCATGACGGTTTTGATTCCCCGATAGAATTCATCTGCCTGGAAACGCTCGTGCAGGTAAACCGGAACGAGACCGGTCTGCCAGTCGTGGCAGTGGATGAGATCCGGGCGGAAGCCGATGGTCGGTAAAATGGAAAGCGCTGCTTTACTGAAGTAAGCAAATTTTTCCAGATCCCACGGCATGCCCGCATATGGAGTGCTTCCTCCGAAATGCTCCTCGTTGTCGATAAAGTAGAATTTGATGCCTTCATATTCCATCTCGAAAATGCCGACATACTGCTGTCTCCAGTTCAGATCCATGTAGAAGTTTGTCACATACTGCATCTGATTTCTAAACTGTTCTTTGATTCCTGCGTATTTTGGAATCACCACGCGCACATCAAAATACTCTTTCGGGAAGTATTTCGGCAGAGAACCTACTACATCCGCCAGACCGCCTGTTTTGATGAACGGTACACACTCTGAAGCCACGAACAAAATATTTTTCATGAAAAGAATCCTCCTGTAATTTCATGCTGATTATCGCATCTTTGTTTTTCTGTAATTCCTTCCTTTTTGTCACGATCCTATGAAACGCGAAAGGATAATCAACGTCCTGTCTGTATTATACCGTACTTTGTCCAGAAAAAAAAGTCTAAACTTCTGTAATTTCTCCGTTTGTTCGGATTTTTTTGTTACTTTTTACTGATTTTTCAGTTCAAGACGTATTTTATCTGCAATTAATGCAATAAATTCAGAATTTGTCGGTTTACCCTTGCGGTTGTTCACGGTATAGCCGAACAGCTCGTCGATTGTGTCCATTTTGCCGCGGCTCCAGGCCACTTCAATCGCATGGCGGATGGCACGCTCGACACGACTTGACGTTGTCTGGTGGCGTTTCGCGATGGTCGGATAGAGAATCTTGGTAATGGAATTGAGCATTTCCGTGTCCTCTACGGAAAGCAGAATCGCATCGCGCAGGTACTGGTATCCTTTGATATGGGCAGGAACGCCGATCTCGTGGATCATATTTGTCACATCGATTTCCAGACTGTTTTCCGGCGGACAGATCGGCTCTTTTCCGGGGTTTGTAAAATTTCTTGGATGGTATCTTCTTACTGCTGTCATTCCTTTTGTTGCTTTGATCCGGTTCAGAAGAGTTTCGTTGTCGAACGGTTTTAAGACGTAATAGTAAGCGCCGAGCCGGAACGCATCTTCGGTGATCCTCTCCTCTCCTACGGCGGAGACAACGATAAAGGCAGGTCTTTTTTTCAGATTTTTATCCTCATTGACTTTCTCCATTACAGTCAGACCATCCATCTTCGGCATGAAAATGTCAAGCAGTACGACGTCCGGTTCTTTGTCGCGGATGATACTGTAGATATCATTTCCGTTTCCGGTCTGCCCGATCAGTTCAAGCGTGTCATCCTGTTTTATGACGTTCCCAAGCATTTCCTGCATGCGTTCGTTATCATCCGCGATGGCAATGTTGATCTTTTCCATAAAGCTCTCCTTTGCAAAAACTCATAGTCTTTCCGGAATTTCACTGCATCCGTTTTCTTCTGAACTTTTTCCAATCACACAGACATTATAATTTTATTTTTTCGCATTTTCAATATATTTCCCGTAATTTTTTGAAAATTCGATCGACATTTTCCGTAAAAATTCGGAAGTTTGTAACAATTTCAACCAAATTAACGCATATTTTTCAGTTCCGTGCAAGCATATTTTCCGCAAAGACACCGTAGCCTTTTTCTGGATGGTTTACGAAAACATGGGTAATGGCGCCGATCAGCCTTCCGTTCTGGAGCACCGGCGAGCCGGAATTTCCCTGTACGATGCCGCCGGTTTTCTGTAGCAGCCGTTGATCGGTAATTTCGAGCACAAAATTTTTGTTCGTATTCTCGCTTCCAAGATCGATTTCTGTAATCTCCGCCTCATACTCTTCTACTGTATTGTCCACGCACATCCGCACGGTGGCCGGGCCCGTCTCGATCTCCTGCCGATAGGCAATTTCCGTCACGGTAAGCGGCAGTGCACTGCTTTTTTCCCTGTCCAGAACGCCGTGGATACCGTAGATGGTATTCTCCGCCACTGATCCGATACGGTTCTTTTCTTCGTAATGGATCACACCCTGCAGTTCACCCGGTACACCCGCTTTTCCCGGGATCACAGACAGAATCTGTGTCAGATACAGTTCTCCGCCGTTCAATTGGAGCATTTTTCCGGTATCGACATCACTGATTCCATGGCCGAGCGCTGCAAAGGTTCCGTCCGGTTCCACGAAAGTCAGTGTTCCGATTCCCTGCATATTGTCGCGGACCCAGGCCCCGAGGCGGCAGGTGCCGTCCTGGCTTTTCTGCGGTGTCACCTGCACTTCGATCGTTTCCCCGTCCCGAAGCAGGGAAAGACACACCGGGGAACCGTTTGATACTTTTACTGCATCAATCAGCTCCTGCTTGCTGCGGATGCTCTGTCCGTTTACTTTTGTGATATAGTCGCCTTCCCGCAGAATATTTTCTGACGGACGGCTGACGGTTCCGTCGGACGAACGGATTTCGGCTGTACGGATCACCATCACACCGTCGGTCTCCATATAGATACCGACCGGCGCGCCGCAGACGGCAACTTTCGGCCGTTCTTCCTGGATCACACGGATCTTTTTCAGCGGGATCCCGGCGGCGGAACATTCTACAACCGTTTCACCCGTTTCTCCGAATTCGGTTTTTTCTGCTTCCTTCGTATCTTCCGAAATCGTCAGAAGCGGATGTTTCGTGAGCGGCTGAAACGGGCTTTCGCTGTTCTCATCCACATACATCGTATCCGGCAGGGATTCGCGCATGGCATCGTAGCCAAGAAGAACGGCGAGGATCAGAAACAGCGCCGCCAGCGCAAGCAGGACTCTTCGGTATTTTTGTTTTCTCGTCATTTGCATTCCCATCCTTTCCGCCGCAGGGCAGAACTGCGGCATTTCTTTTGTTTTCGCGGCGGTCGTCAAGTTCTCGTGCAGGCACGGACTTTGACTCGCCGCCCGCGAAAAAGAGGGAAACCACGCTTTGTTTCGTGATTTCCCTCTTAGTATGCGGACTTCTCTTTATTTGAGTCTTGCAGATTTTTGTACCTGTGCCAATTCCTTCATCTCGCTGGCATTTGCCAGAACAGAATCCGTAATTTTCGCGCCGCCGAGCATTCTTGCCAGTTCTCTGACAGAATCTTCCTCGGATAATGGATGGATCGATGTGACGGTCTCGTTTTCTTCGACGTTTTTTTCGATTTCAAAATGAGAATCTGCCATCGCTGCGATCTGCGGCAGATGGGTGATGCAGATGACCTGATGGCGCTGCCCGATCTGTGCCATTTTTTCGGAAACCTTCTGCGCCGTCCTTCCGCTGATTCCGGTGTCGATTTCATCGAAAATCAGGGTTTCTGTCTCGTCGCGGTCGGCAAGAATCGTCTTGATTGCAAGCATGATTCGCGACAGTTCACCGCCGGAAACAACTTTCGCCAGCGGACGGATCGCTTCGCCCGGGTTTGTGGAGATTAAGAACTCCACAGCATCGGTTCCGTTTTCGGTGTAGCTTTTTGTCTTTTCAAATGAAATTTCAAATGCGACATGCAGGAAATTCAGGTCGCGCAGACCTTCGATAATCTGTGTTTCGAGCCGTTTTGCATAGTTTCTGCGGATTTTGGACAGATTATGTGCGGCCGCATCCAGTTTCTGCTCCGTTTTCTGTAACTGCTCCTGCAGTGCGGCACGGCAGCTCTCAAAGTTTTCCAGTTTTTCCAGTTTTTTCTGCTGTTCTTCGCGATATGCGGTGATCTCTTCCATCGTCTTTCCATACTTTGCTTTCAGGCGGTTGATCTCATCGAGCCGCTTTTCCGTCTCGTAATACTCTTCTTCAGAAAAGGTCAGTTCGGAAAGATATGCGGAAATTTCGCGGTTGAAATCATTCAGCAGTCCGTCAATATCGGAAAGGGTCTGCGACGGACCGGAAAGTGCATCGTCGTACACCGCGGCCTGCTGTAGCTCCCGGATTGCGCGGCCGACCTGCTCCCCAGCGCTGTTCTCTGCACCGTAGCCGGTGATCGCATATACCGTCTGCAGAGATTCCGCGATCTTTTTCGCATGGCCCATTTTCCGGTACGCAGTTTCCAACGCTTCGTCCTCGCCCTCTTTTAGCTCTGCCTGATCAATCTCGTTGATTTCAAACGTAAGAAATGCTGTCTCCCGCTTTCTTGCCTCCTCGTCGAGTTCGTACGCCGAGAGCTCCTTTCGGACATTCTTCCACTCCTGGTACAGCGCCCGGACCTCTCCCTTTGCCGCGGCCGCCTCGGTTCCCGCAAACGCGTCAAGAATCGCGATCTGCCGGTCCGGATAGAGCAGCGACTGGTGCTCATGCTGGCCGTGGATGTCGAGCAGCAGGGACGCAAGAGCTTTTACCTGCGAGATATTGCATGCCTCGCCGTTGATGCGGCAGACGCTGCGGGATCCGGTGATCTTTCTGGAAATAATCACCTGTCCCTCCTCCGCCTCGAGATCCATCTCTTTTAACAGCTCCAGCACATGCGGATTTTCGGTTTCAAAGACCAGTTCCACCAGCGCGCTTGTCTCTCCCGTCCGGATCATCTCGCGGGATATCTTCTTTCCAAGCGCCGCGTTGATCGAACCGATCAGGATGGATTTTCCGGCTCCGGTTTCTCCGGTCAGTATATTCAGGCCCGGACCGAACTCCACTTCCGCTTCGTCGATCAGGGCCAGATTTTTTACGTGTAAGTTTGTGAGCATTCTTTTCCTCCGGTGTCACACCTGCTGTCATCTTTTTGTCTCTTTTTGCAGAGACGTGCGTTCTTTAGAACTCTTCGCCCGTCTCCTCCATGCCGTCCACCATTTTTTTCAGTCGTTCTGCTGCCACAAGCGCCGCATCATCGTCTCTTGCCACGCAGAGAATCGTATCGTCTCCGCCGATGCAGCCGACAATTTCATTCCAGTTCATCTCATCGAAAGCCGCTGCCGCCGCCATCGCCATTCCAGACACGGTTTTGATGACCAGAATATTCTTGGCAAGATCAACAGAAATAAACGCGTCTTTTAACACGCGCGCATAGCGGCTCCCAACCTCGGACGGTGCGTTCTGCAGAACCGCATAGCGGCTTCCGCCGTTCTCTTTTGGTACTTTTGTGAGCTTCAGCTGGCGGATATCCCTCGAAATCGTCGCCTGCGTTACGGCAAAGCCGCTCTCCTCCAGCTTCTTTGCCAGCTCCTCCTGTGTTTCAATATCATATTGGTTAATTAATTTGATAATCTGTGCATGTCTCGCGATTTTCATTTCAAGCATCCTTCCCCAGTAACTATATCTTAAATGTTTGCCATTTTCTTTCTTAATGTCTCCAGAAAACTGATGTTGCTGATTTTCACAATCAGAGTATCCCGTCTGGCCTTTTTGATCACGATCCGGTCGCCGGTTTTCATCGGAACGCGGGTGTCGCCGTCAAAATATGCCATGCCCTGTTCAATGCCGCCGTCTCTCGAAGGCCCGAGCTCCACCTCGATCACATCCTCTGCCGGAAAGACAATGCTTCTCGTATTCAGGGTGTGCGGGGCAAGCGGTGTCATCAGCATCAGGCTGGCTGACGGTGAGATGATCGGGCCGCCCGCGGAGAGGCTGTAGCCGGTCGAACCGGTCGGCGTTGCGATGATGATGCCATCGGCGCTGTAGGAATTTAAAAACTCCCCGTTGACGTAATTGTCGAACCGGACGACACGCAGGTTTCCCTCACGGGTGATCGTAATGTCGTTGAGTGCCGCGTCCTCCGCAATCAGCTTTCCGTCTCGGTAAATCGATCCGCAGAGCATCATGCGGTGCTCAATCGTATACTCATCCGCCATCAAATGATCCAGCGCCAGATAAAGCGTGTCACGGTCGATTTCCGCAAGATAGCCGAGCGTTCCCAGATTGATGCCGAGCAGTGGAATCTGTAAATCCACCACGTCGCCTGCTGCCTGCAGAAGCGTGCCGTCACCACCGAGCACCAGAATGCCGTCGATATCTGACGGAACCTTCGCCGGATCCGTATAATGGTATTTTTCCCCTTTTTCGCTGTTATCGCAGAGAAGACACGTTTTTCCGCGCTCCTCCAGATATTGCCTGATCTGGTCTGTCACGGTAAGGTCCGGGTCTTTTGCTCTGTTTGTGATCAGGTAAAATCGCTCCATATCATGCTCCTTAACCCTTTTATTTATCCAGTGTATCGTGTGCGCTCTTTACAACGGCGTCTACATCGACATTGGTCTCTTCCTCTGTCACGCCGTCCGGCAGCCGGACAAGGTGAACGAGATACTCGATATTTCCCTCCGGTCCTTTGATCGGAGAAAATTCCAGATGGCGCACGCCGAAGGAAATGCTTTTCGCATAGGAAATGACCATCTCAATGACTTCTTTGTGTACAGCCGGATCACGGACAACACCTTTTTTGCCGACTTTTTCGCGTCCTGCCTCAAACTGCGGCTTGATCAGAGCTGCAATTTCGCCGTTCTCTTCCATCAGATTCCGGACCGGAAGCAGCACCTTGGTCAGGGAGATAAACGATACGTCGATCGATACGAAGGACGGTCTCTCCTCGATATCCTCCGTCACGACGTAACGGATGTTCGTGCGCTCCATACAGACAACGCGCGGATCGTTCCGCAGCTTCCAGTCGAGCTGGCCGTGGCCGACATCCACGGAATATACCTTGACGGCGCCGTTCTGCAGCATACAGTCAGTAAAGCCGCCGGTGGATGCTCCGACATCCATGCAGACCTTTCCATCCAGGGTAAGGTTAAAGTTTTTCATTGCTTTCTCTAATTTTAAGCCGCCGCGGCTCACATACGGCAGTGGTTTTCCTTTTAAGACAATCTCCACTTCTTCCGGGAACATGGAACCGGCTTTGTCCTCCCGCTCATTGTCCACCAGAACTTCTCCTGCCATAATCATGGCTTTCGCTTTTTCCCGCGATGTGGCAAGGCCCCGTTCTACCAGTAATACATCTAATCGTTTTTTCATCTTTCTTCCTGCCCCCGTTTTCTGTAGTATTCCTCAATTCTGCCGCAGATATCTTCCGGCGTAAAGCCGACCTGTTTCATCTGGTATGATACACTTCCGTGCGGAATAAAGCGGTCCGGCAGTGCAATGATCTCCACGCCGAACGGAAGGTCTTCTTCCTCGGCAAAAGCAAGGACGCGCTCTCCAAAGCCGCCGTCTTTTACATTTTCCTCGAGTGTTACGACAAGCTCATACGTATCGGCAAAGCTTCGAAGAAGTTCTTCATCGATTGGTTTGACGAACCGCGCATTCACAAGCGCCGCATCCATATCCATCCGCTCTTTTAACTGTTTCTGCACTTCTTCTGCCATTTTTACCATACTGCCGACGGCAAGAAGTGCAACACGGCTTCCCTCATGGATCACTTCTGATTTTCCGAGGCAGATGGGCGCACGGAACTCTTTTAATCCCGTATACGCTTCCCCTCTCGGGTAGCGCACCGCGATCGGGCCGTCGTAATCGACCGCAAATTTGATCATATCCGAAAGCTCCCAGAGGTTCTTCGGTGCAAGAATTGTCATATTCGGCATCGAACCCAGATAGGAAAGGTCGAAAATGCCGTGGTGTGTCTCCCCGTCGTAGCCCACAAGACCGGCGCGGTCAATCGCAAAGACGACATGGAGATTCTGCATACAAACGTCATGCATGATCTGATCGTACGCCCGCTGCAGGAATGAAGAATAAATCGCAACGACAGGCGTAATGCCGCCGAGTGACAGTGCCGCTGCAAATGTCACCGCGTGCTCTTCTGCGATTCCCACATCGAAACAGCGGTCCGGGAACATGTTGGAGAAGCGTTTCAGTCCGACACCGGTCATCATCGCCGCCGTGACTGCCGCAACATCCTTTCTTCGATCTCCCATTTTCCGCATGACCGTGGAAAAGACATCCGTGTACGTCGGATTGGATTTTCCAACCGGCAATCCTGTTTTCACATCGAACGGACCCGCACCGTGGAATCTTGCCGGGTGGCGCATCGCCGGCTCATAGCCGCGGCCCTTCTGTGTCAGGACATGCACCAGAATCGGTCCTTCAAACCGTTTTGCTTCCTGGAAGGTCTTGATCAGCTGCGGAATGTTGTGGCCGTCCACAGGACCTAAATACGTAAGTCCCATATCCTCAAACAGCATGCCCGGAATGATGATCTGTTTGATGCTGCTTTTCGTCTTCCGCATCGCATCCACCATGCCAGGTCCGATGCCCGGAATGCGGTTCAATGCCTTTGTGACATCCATCTTGAAATCCGTGTACGCCGATGCCGTCCGAAGGCCGGACAGGTACGATGACATACCGCCGACATTCTCGGTGATCGACATTTCGTTGTCATTTAAAACGATAATAAAATTCGATTTCAGGCTGGCCGCATTGTTCAGCGCCTCGTACGCCATGCCGCCGGTCAGCGCACCATCTCCGATGATCGAAATAACGGAATAATTTTCTTTTTTCAGTTCCCGTGCACGCACATAGCCGACGCCTGCGGAAATCGAGGTCGAGCTGTGGCCGGTGTCGAATACATCGCAGTCACTCTCGCTCCGCTTCGGGAATCCGCTGATGCCGCCTTCCCGGCGCAGCGTTTCAAACCCGTCTTTCCGCCCGGTCAGAATCTTGTGCGTGTAGGACTGGTGTCCCACATCCCAGATCAGCTTGTCTTTTGGAAGATCGAAGACGCGGTGCATCGCAATCGTCAGTTCCACGACACCAAGATTGGACGCCAGATGGCCGCCGGTTTTACTCAAAGACTCGATAATAAATTCCCGGATTTCCTCTGCAAGCGCCGGAAGCTGGTCCGCCGGAATCTTCTTAATATCGTTTGGTTTCTGTATTTTTTCTAACATGAAATCATCCCTTACTTTTTTCTGGAAGTCAGAGATTCAAACAGCTCTTCCAGAAATATTTTATCTCCCGGACAGGACAGATTTTTCAGTTCGTCTACGGCCTCTTTCGTGAGCCGTTTTACCTCCTGCTCCGCCCCGTCTGTGCCAAACAGCGTCACATACGTTGTTTTTTCATTCTTTTCATCGCTGAAAACCGGCTTTCCAAGCTCCTCCATCGTGGATGTGACATCCAGGATGTCGTCCCGGATCTGGAACGCGATTCCGACTTTGGAGGCAATCCGGCAGAGCGCGTCAAGATCATCGTCGTTTGCTCCTGCAAGTGCCGCACCTGCCATCATGGCAGCCTCTAAAAGCGCCGAAGTCTTGTTCTCGTAAATGTAGTCCAGCATCTCACGGTCGATGGCGAAATGGCCGGCTTTTTCATTCATCACGTCAACACTCTGACCGCCCAACATGCCGGAAATTCCGGTTTTCTGACAGAGAATGCCAAAAGCACGCACTACGCGGTCGGTGTGCTCCTCCAGTGGAAAGGCTTTCCAGGCTGTCTCGTATGCATAGTTTAAAAGGGCGTCTCCTGCCAGCACGCCGACGGCCTCCCCGAAGACGACATGGGTCGTTTTTCTGCCGCGGCGGTAATCGTCGTTGTCGATCGCAGGGAGATCATCGTGGATCAGGGAATGGGTGTGAATCATCTCCATGGCTGCCATAAATGGTTTTACTGCCTCCCCGGTTCCGCCGAACAGACGGAAACTCTCCTGCAAAAGCAGCGGACGAAGCCTCTTTCCGCCCGCTGTCATACTGTAATTCATGGCTTTTGCCAGTTCCTTTGCAAAGCCTTCCTCTTTCGGCAGGTAAGCGGCAATGATACTTTCCGTTTCCCGCGTTTTTTCTTCGAGTACCGCTTTAAAATTCTCTGAATGTTCCATCCTCATTCATCTGGAGCATTTTTTTCTCGACGCGGTCAATTTTCTGACTGCATTCATTCAAAAGCTCCATTCCCTCCTTGTATAAACGAAAGGAGTCTTCCAGGCTGACATCGCTGCTCTCCAGCGTTTCGAGCATCTGATCCAGTTTTCCAAATGCTGCTTCCAGTGTCTCACCGGAAGGGGTTCCTTCTTCTTTTCTCTCTTCTGCTTCCATATTTCCCATGTTTTCTCGATTCTCTGCTTTTTCACGATTGTTCCATCCAGGATACGGCCGATGTCTTCTCTGCGCGCGCTGTGATCTTTCCGTCTGATACACAGATTTCGAGCAGATCACCTTCTTTGACATCCTGCACCGAAGTGATGGCTTTTCCTTCTTTTTCCACGTAGGAATAGCCCTGGTTCAGCTTGTCCAGCGGGGACAGACCCTTCATCGCCTGAATGTAAAGGGCAAGGCGGTGGCGCGCTTCTTTGAGCTTTTCTTCCATCGCATCTGTATACCGACGCTCCAGCTCGGCGTGGCGTGCTCTCTGGTCACGGATCTTATTTTCCGGTCCGAGATACTTCCACTTTGTCTCGTACTGCAGAAGGCGGCTTCTCGCTCTCTGCGTCTGGTTTGCCATCACATGGTTCATGCGGCTTTTATAATTTTCCAGTGTGTTGAGTACCGCGCGGACATCAGCGACCGCCAGCTCCGCCGCTGCGGACGGGGTCGGGGCGCGCAGATCTGCCACGAAATCGATGATCGTTGTGTCGGTCTCATGGCCGACGGCGGAGATCACCGGCGTATGGCAGGAAAAAACGGCACGCGCTACTTTTTCCTCATTGAACGCCCAAAGATCCTCGATCGAACCGCCTCCGCGGCCCACGATCAGCACATCCAGATTCAGTGCGTCCAGACGGCGTATGCCCTCCACGATACTGTCCGCCGCTCCCTCTCCCTGCACCAGGGCCGGGTAGAGGATGATCTGGACAAAGGGATTCCGGCGGAGTGCAATGTTTTTGATATCCTGCACAGCAGCTCCCGTCGGTGCTGTGACAACGCCGATTTTCTTTACATACGCAGGAATCGGCTGCTTGTACTCCGGGGCAAACATGCCCATCTCTTCCAGTTCTGCTTTTAGGGCCAGATACTTTTCGTATAAAAGGCCGGCGCCCTCTTTTGTGATCTCTTTTGCATAGATCTGATACTTTCCGTCCCGCTCATAGACGCTGATGCTGCCGCCGACAATCACGTTATCGCCGTCCCGCATCGGGAAGGCAAGGCCGCGCCGCGAACCGGCGAACATGACACAGGAAATGGTTCCTTCCGCATCTTTTAAGGAAAAATAGATGTGGCCGGACGGATGGTATTTACAGTTGCTTACTTCTCCGCTGACGTAAATCCGGCGGAGCATATAGTCCTGGTCAAAGATGTTTTTGATGTATGAATTGACCTGGCCTACGGTGTAAACATTCTGATTTTTATTTCTCATCTTCTTCTCTTGCCAGTTTTCCAAGAATACCGTTGATAAAGGACGGAGACTGGTCTCTGCCGAAGCGTTTTGCCAGCTCAACGGCCTCGTTGATGGCTACACCGACCGGAACGTCCTCGTCGAATTTCATCTCGTAAACGGCAAGACGCAGGATCGCCAGGTCTACTTTTCCCATACGGGTCGTTTTCCAGCCCTCGGAAGTACGGTTCAGCATCTCGTCGATTTCCGGGATGTGCTCGGTCACATGATGGTATTTCTCTTCCATATAGGTCTGATCTTTTTCGCTTACGGTTACTTCTTCATCCTCGTCGTTGTCGTCAGAGTACGTAAAGTAAAGAGACATCTGCTGCGGCATCTCCTCTTTCTCCTGGAACTCTGCGGTATAGAGAAGTTTAAAAATATTTTCGCGAAGTTTGCTTCTGTTCATTGTCTGTTTTAATTCCTTCCTGTATAGTTAATTAACTATTTTTCTTCCATTTCATCTGGCTCTGAATAGTTAACAAGAACCGCGGGGTTGTAAGGGGTCGCCTTATTCCCTCGCGGTTCGTTGTTTTTTATTTCGTCTGTTCCATATTCACGCCTGCAATGGCTACATTGACATCGGAAACTTCCAGGCCTGTCATATTCTCGATCGCTGTTTTTACTTTTTCCTGTACGTTTTTGCAGGTTGCCGGAATCTCGTATCCATATTTGAGATTGAGGGCAAGATCCACGCAGACAACGCCGTCGAGTACATCAACTTTGACACCCTTGGAAAGATTTTTCATGCCAAGCTTGCTGACTAATTCGTTGGTAATATTTCCGGCCATGGAGGCTACCCCGTCCACTTCCGTTGCCGCAAGTCCTGCGATAATAGCTACCACCTCGTCTGCAATCTGCACGGTTCCGATTCCTTCGTCATCATATATCGTATAAGTGTTTCTTTTCTGAATTTTTGCCTCTGCCATCTTAAAGAACCTCCTCCTTGGCTGACTTTCCTTTATTATACCAAAAGTTTTCCGAAAATAAAAGTTTTTTTTATTCTTCTTCCTGTGCCGCGCACCACTCGCGTGCTGCCGGCGTGTTGGCAAGGCCGCCCTGGCCGGTTTCGCGCAGACTCGGATGCATCTGGTCGCCGACTTCCCGCATCGCATCGATCACCTGATCCGGCGGAATGCGGCTTATGATTCCCGCAAGTGCCATGTCCGCCGCAGAAAGTGCATTCACGGAACCGATCACATTCCGTTTGACGCACGGGACCTCGACAAGACCGCCGACCGGGTCACACACGAGACCGAGCAGGTTCT
Source organism: Blautia sp. AF19-1 (assembly GCF_003479155.1). Taxonomy (NCBI): domain Bacteria; kingdom Bacillati; phylum Bacillota; class Clostridia; order Lachnospirales; family Lachnospiraceae; genus Blautia; species Blautia sp. AF19-1. The sequence goes on along the minus strand of NZ_QUGQ01000009.1, from coordinate 80,944 downwards.
TTAATGCCATCGCTGCCGCATGCGTGATCTGGGACGGAGTGCCGCCGCCAAGTGCGGTCAGTGCGCCTGCCGCCATCGCGCTTGCTGTTCCGATTTCGGCCTGGCAGCCGCCGGAAGCGCCCGCAATGTAGGCCCGCGCCGCAACGACCTGGCCGATACCGGCTGCCGTGTAGAGCGCACGCACGATCTGCTCATCCGCTGTCCCCTTCTCTTTCTGGTAATTCACGAGCACAGCCGGAAGCACACCGCACGCTCCTGCGGTCGGTGCTGCAACGATCCGCTTCATGCAGGCGTTTGACTCACCCATCGCAAGTGCAGATGCCATAACTTTTCCGACAAACGGTCCGCAGAGCGTGTTCCCGCTCTCGACATACGCGCGCATCGTCTTTCCGGCGCCGCCCACAAGACCGCTTCTCGACTGCAGCGAACCGTCATAATTCCGTTCAGCGCCTTTCATGGCTTCCCACATGCCGCGCATCGTCTCAATGGACTCTTCGCGGCTTACATTTCTCTCATTCATATCGTCCAGAAGGATGACTTCATCAAACGGCAGGTCTTTTTCCTGGCACTCTCGGACAATTTCTTCCAGTGAATTATAAGACATCGTCCTCTTCTCCTTCCGTTACGTTGATGTATGTTACCTTTACAATGCCCTCAAGATGCTCCAGCCATTCCAGCGACTCTTTGGGAAGCGGCTGATCCATCTCCACGACCATGACGGCCGATCCGCCTCTCTTGTCGCGGTAGAGGGACATATTCGCAATGTTGACTGACTTATGTGCCAGCATCGACGTAACCTCGGCTACGTGGCCCGGCTGGTCCAGATTGTGGACGATCAGGGTCGGAATCTCGCAGCTGCAGTTGACATCCAGCCCGTCGAGGCGGTTGATCATGATACGGCCGCCGCCAAGGGAGCACGCCTGCACCTCGAGCGTCCGGCCGCTCTTTCCCTTTACTTCCAGAACGACGCTGTTCGGATGGGCACTCGTCAGATTGGCGATGCCGAATGAATAGGAAAGACCCATCTTCCGGGCAATTTCAAAGCTGTCCGGAATCCGCTCGTCATCCGGCCGCATGCCGAGAAGACCCGCGACGAGACCGCGGTCCGTTCCATGGCCCTTTCCCGTTGCGGCAAAGGAACCGTACATCAGTATTTTTGCTTCCACCGGCTGTTCCCCGAGAAGTTTCTGCGTCATCCATCCAATCCGCACTGCCCCCGCTGTGTGCGAACTCGACGGACCGACCATCACAGGGCCCAGAATATCGAATAAGTTCATTCCTTCTCCTTTTTAAGCGGCATCCCGCTCTTTTGTTCTTAGTTTTTGCTGAATTCGGTCAGCACAAGGTCTTTGTTTCGATCCTGTACCATGCCGACACTCCACGGATTGACAAAGAGAAGCAGCGGATTTCCCTTGAGGTCCATGACCTTCTTCATATCGGATGTACCCTGAATACGGTCCAGGTTGATCTCCTCTTTGTTTGCGATCCAGCGGATGTGCTCATACGGCAGGTTCTCCAGACGGATATCCACGTTGTACTCATTCTCCAGACGGTATTTTAAAACGTCAAACTGCAGGACGCCGACAACGCCGACGATGATCTCCTCCATGCCGCCTTTGTACTCCTGGAAAATCTGGATCGCACCTTCCTGTGCAATCTGGGAAATTCCCTTGACGAACTGTTTTCTCTTCATCGTATCGAGCTGGCGCACTCTTGCAAAATGCTCCGGCGCGAAGGTCGGAATTCCCTCGTATGCGAATTTTCTGCCCGGCATACAGATCGTATCTCCGATGGAGAAGATACCCGGGTCAAATACACCGATGATATCGCCGGCGTATGCTTCATCAACAATATGACGGTCACTCGCCATCATCTGCTGCGGCTGGGAAAGACGCATTTTCTTTCCTCCCTGCACATGGAAGACTTCCATTCCGGCGTCGAATTTGCCGGAGCAGATGCGCATGAATGCGATACGGTCACGGTGTGCTTTGTTCATGTTTGCCTGGATTTTAAAGACAAACGCAGAGAAATCCTCTTTGACCGGATCGATCACGCCGCAGTCTGCCGTACGCGGAAGCGGCGGCATCGTCATCGTGAGGAAGTGCTGCAGGAAAGTCTCCACACCAAAGTTGGTGAGCGCAGATCCGAAGAATACCGGGGAGAGCTCTCCCTTGCTGACAAGCTCCTGGTCAAACTCTGCACTTGCGCCGTCGAGCAGCTCGATCTCATCCATAAGCTGTTCTTTCTGGTCCTCATCGACCACATCGAGAAGATGCGGATCGTCGATATCAATTTCTTCCTCGATACCTTCCTTCGTTCCCTTCATTGTATCGGAGAAGGTAAGGACTTTCTTTTTGTCACGGTCGTAAACACCGCGGAATTTCTTTCCGGAACCGATCGGCCAGTTGATCGGGCAGGTTGCAATGCCGAGCTCTTTTTCGATCTCGTCGAGCAGCTCGAAGGTATCGTTCGCATCGCGGTCCATCTTGTTGATGAAGGTAAAGATCGGGATGTGGCGCATGACACAGACTTTAAACAGCTTTCTGGTCTGTGCCTCGACACCCTTCGATGCATCAATAACCATGACGGCGGAATCGGCTGCCATCAGGGTACGGTACGTATCCTCCGAGAAGTCCTGGTGTCCCGGGGTATCCAGAATGTTGATGCAGTAGCCGTCGTAATTGAACTGCAGAACGGAAGAGGTAACGGAAATACCACGCTCTTTCTCGATCTCCATCCAGTCGGATACGGCATGGCGCGCAGTCGCTTTTCCTTTTACGGAACCGGCGAGATTGATCGCTCCTCCGTACAGCAGGAATTTCTCAGTCAGTGTGGTTTTACCGGCATCCGGGTGGGAAATGATGGCAAAGGTACGCCGTCTTTCAATTTCTTTTGTATAATCAGGCACGGTTTTATCTCCTTTAGAATATAAAATCTTATTTACTATGTTTTCCATGTTTATGCTTTTTAGACATACTAATTTATTCTATTATATGCCACCATTCCTGTCAATCGTTATCTTGACAGTTCATTCATAATCGAAGCATAAATCTTCTGACTCCGGTTTTCCCAGTTGCTGCAGATCTTTTTGGCCGCCTCCTCGGACGGAACCGTCACGACAATCTCAAAAATAGTCGTCTTCCGCTCTCTTGCCTGACAGCGGACCTCGTAGTCATCTCCCGCGGTCTTGTAGTAATCGGCCACAACGGACGCTTTTTTCCGCAGTTCATAGGAGTGTTCCTTCATATAGCGGTCGATTTCCTCCCGGATTTCCGGAGAGATCTCGTTTTCGAAGAAGGAAAGCGTCTTGCTGCCCTCCTCAGTCATGTGGTAGTACGAGGTGTTGCGCACCTTCTCGATCTCGATCAGCTTTGTATCCTGCAGCTCGCTTAACGCCTCCTGGAGATGAAAGTAGTTCGTGTACTCTTTTTCCAGGATAAAATCCGAAATCTGTGTATTTGACAGCGGAAAATTCACATTCTGCAGCATGTAGAGAATAATCAGTTTGTATAACGTAAAGGATGATTCAATCACGGTGTGTTTCCTCCTTTTTCTTCGTCCAGAAGCTGTCCCTGATACGCATGTTCTTCTTTCATGCGATGATGCAGCTCATTTAAGACGGTGCGTTTTGCCTGGCTCCATGTTGGTGCAATCAGAAGATCCCCGGGGCCGTCTCCCGTCACACGGTGGATCACAAGATCGGGACGGAGGCGCCGCAGGCAGTCGATGACAAGGGTAAGATACGCCTCCTGCTCCAGCACCTCAAATTTTCCGGCCGCGTAGTCCGCCGCAAGATCCGTGTTTTTCAGCACATGAAGCAGCTGAAGCTTGATGCCGGAAATGGAAAGTCCATTCAGGTAATCCATTGTTGCAAAGACTTCTTCCTGTCCCTCCCCCGGCAGACCGAGGATCGTGTGGACAATCACGGGAATCCCCCGCCTGTGCAGCTCGTTTACTGCCTGTTCAAAACAGGAAAGCGGATAGCCCCTTCGGATATACTGTGCCGTTTTTTCATGCATCGTCTGCAGTCCCAGCTCCACCCAGACCGGTTTGATCCGGTTCAGCTCTTCTAACAGAGAAAGAACCTCTTCCCCTAAGCAGTCCGGTCTCGTTCCGATCGAAAGGACCACGACCTCCTCGTCCGAAATTGCCTCCCGGAAAATTTTTTCCAGATATTCCACCGGCGCGTACGTGTTCGTATACGCCTGGAAATAGGCGATGAACTTATGCACCGGCCGCTTTTGCTGCAGGAGGGATTTCTGCTCCCGGATCTGTTCCGGGATGGATTTGTTTCTGTCCCCGGCAAAATCACCGGAGCCGCCCGCACTGCAGAAAATACAGCCCCGTTCCCCACAGGTGCCGTCCCGGTTCGGACACGTCATCCCGCCGTCGAGCGAGAGCTTGTACACTTTTTCCCCGAACGTCTTTTTCAGATAGGCGTCCAGCGAATAATACGGCTTTCCAAGCCAGTCTGTCATGATTTCTTCCCCTTTTATTCGATGTCTTTTCCAATTTTTTTGAAGTTTTCCCGGATCTTCTGCTCATAGCCGTTCGTTCCAAGATGAAGGAAACGGCTTCCTAAGATCTCGTCCGGCAGATACTGCTGCTCGACGTAGTGATTCGGGTAATCATGTGCATACTGATAGCCTTGACCGTGGCCGAGTTTGGCAGAACCTTTGTAATGGGCGTCCTGCAGATGCGGCGGAACCGACGTCCGCACACTTCCGACCGTCTTCATCGCCGCAAAGACTGCCTCGCACGAAGAATTACTCTTCGGTGCACAGGCAACATACGTGGCTGCCTCCGCCAGAATAATCTGCGCCTCCGGCATGCCGACGCGTTCCACGGCAAGGGACGCGGAAACTGCTACATTTAAGGCATTCGGATCGGCAAGGCCGACATCCTCCGCCGCGCAGATCATGATGCGGCGGGCGATAAACTTGATATCCTCCCCGGCATACAGCATTTTGGCCAGATAAAAGACCGCCGCATCCGGGTCAGAACCACGCATGCTCTTGATAAATGCAGAGATCGTATCGTAATGCTGATCGCCCGTCTTGTCGTACCGCACGACGCGTTTCTGGATGCACTCCGATGCCGTTTCGAGATCGATATGGATTTTTCCGTCCGCCTGACGTTCCGTCGAGAGGACGCCCAGCTCGATTGCATTTAAGGCCGCTCTCGCGTCACCGCCTGCGATGTCGGCGAGGAACTCTTTTGCATCCGCATCGAGCACAACGTTGTACGTCCCGAGCCCCTTTACCGGGTCCGTCACCGCGCGCTCCAGCAGTTTTTCGATGTCCTCTTTTTCGAGCGGCTTTAATTCAAAGATAATGGAACGCGAAATCAGCGCCCCGTTGACCTCGAAATACGGGTTTTCCGTCGTCGCGCCAATCAGAACGAGTGTGCCGTCCTCCACAAACGGAAGCAGATAATCCTGTTGCCCCTTGTTGAAGCGGTGGATCTCGTCGACAAAAAGAATCGTCTTTTTGCCGTACATGCCGATCCGCTGCTGCGCTTCTTTTACGACTTCTTCCATATCCTTTTTGCCGGCTGTCGTGGCATTCAGCTGGGTAAACTCTGCGCTTGTCGTGTTGGCGATGACGCGGGCAAGCGTCGTTTTTCCCGTTCCCGGAGGGCCGTAGAAAATGACGGAGCCGAGTTTATCCGCCTTGATCGCACGGTACAACAGCTTTCCAGGGCCGATGATGTGCTCCTGTCCAACCACCTCGTCCAGCGTTGTCGGGCGCATGCGCGATGCGAGGGGGGACTCTTTTTCCATTGTGGTTTCTTTCATATAATCAAACAAATCCATGTATTTTTCACCCCATTTTTCTTCCTGCCATTTATCTTATCACATTTTGGCGGGTATCCTCAACCCCTTAATCTCGGATTCTCCGCAACTATGTTCGATGGAATCCGCGAAAGCTATTCTTCAATCAGCTCACGCACCGTCACAAACGTGTATCCCTCTTCTTTTAATTCTTTTACGATCCGCCGCAGCGCTTCCACCGTCGCGCGGTAGCCGTCATGCATGAGAATAATGCTACCATCCTTCACATTCGGAAGCACCGCGCTGCAGATCGACGCAGTGTTCTGGCTCTCCCAGTCGCGGGAATCCACATCCCAGAGTACCGGGATCATCGTCACTGCAAGGTCCAGCCCCTCTCTCCATTCCCCGAACGGCGGACGGATATAGACGGGATATTCCCCTGTGATCTCGTAGATTGCATTGCTTGTTTTCACGACCTCCTCCCTCGCTTCCTCTTCTGATACTTTCGTAAGCTGAACATGATGAAACGTATGATTTCCGATCAGATGGCCTTCCGCATGCATCCGGCGGACGATTTCTTCGTTTCCGGCAAGACACTGCCCCTGCAGAAAAAACGTTGCCGGAATTTCATTTTCTTTTAAAATTTCAAGCACCTCCGGCGTATAGCACGCATTCGGCCCGTCATCAAATGTCAGCGCCGCACGGCGGGGCACACTTTTTTCTACTTCCGCCGCTGTCTCTTTCGCGCCTTCTCTTTCACACCGTGCCAGCTCTGCAAACAGAATAGCCGCCATTATCACAGCCAGAAGCGGCAGAGGAACGTGCCGCACTTTTCGGAATCTCCGCATGGTCTGCCCTTCGCACTTTCTTCTGCATTCTCTGTATTATATGAAAAACAGGAGAAAAGATGCCGCACCCGGCGGTTCTTTTCTCCTGTTTTTGTTCTTTATGTATCCTGCACCTGAAGAATATACGTACCGGACGCAGTATCCTGGTAAACGATATCTCCGATGGACTGCAGCAGCGATTCGTTCAGTGCATCGCCGTATTTCTCCTTTTCTTTGCTTCCCACAAAAATGTAGGTCACATGATACTGCTCCAGCAGGCGCAGCACTTCATTCGTATCGGTCGAGGTGTACATCTGTTTCACGTCCTCGGCGCGGACATTTAAGTCTGCGGGATCCCCTCTCCAGAGCCATTCATGGACATACCATCCAAGCACGGTCGGAAGACCGGTCATTGCGGAAACGCGCTCGTAATCGCTGTAGCTGTCGCCGTTCGCCTCAAGCACAACCGGCTGTCCTTCTATTGTTTCATCCAGCCAGCGGATGGCACCTGCGTCCTCGGAAAAGACATTTTCCAGATACGCTGTCGCATCGAGTCCGCGGTACTCGGACAGATCGAAAATATTTCCGAACCAGGAGTACACGCTCGTTCCAAAATAGCCGAAGGTCCATAAAAACAGTACCAGCCCGATTCCGCCGAACACCTGCAGAATCCGCTCTTTTTTCCAGAGCAGGAACCGCGTGATGATGTAGCTCATGCAGATACCGAACAGGATAAATGCCTGATACGTCAGCTTGAACATCGTGTTGGAGCGCGCATACGATTCTTCGTAGATATCGCGCACATAGACGAGCTCCGGAATGATGATAAGGCCGATGGCACAGAGGCCTAAAATACCGATCACCATATCGCTCACCGCAATCTCTCTCCAGAAATTACAGAAGGCAGAAACTTTTTTTGGCTTTTCCGCCGTTTCTTTTTCGCCCGGCTCCGGTTTTTTCTCTCCCAGAATCAGGGCAACGGCCTGCTCTTCCACCTCTTCCTGCGTCTTTCCATCGGCAAGTACAATCTGTCCCTGCCTCTCCATGCCCGGAAGATGGCAGTTTTTCCGCCATGCTAGCAGAACGGCTGCGATAAACAGCACAACGAGCACCGTCGGAAGGCCCCAGAGAATCGCCAGCTGATACAGCATCGAATGGTGCTTGGCAATGCCGACACCGGAAACCATCGTCTCAAACTTCATTGTAAACGGAAGGGCGACAATCGTTCCAATTGCAAAAGCTTCTGCAGCCTGCAGGAGAACCGTTCCGATCGTCTCTTTCGCCCGCGCATGATACCGGTACAGCGCACCGTACAGAGAGAAGCCTGCAATCACGACGAAATAGATAACAAAATCCCAGTAGTTGGACCAGTGGAACACACCGATCAGAAAGCCCGCCGCGATGATCTGCGGCTGAAACAGAACGTCTTTTAACGACCATTTCCACTCTTTTTCCGGATCACGGCAGGTATTTTTCACGTAGGAATATAAAAGGCCCAGCACCAGCAGGACGAACATGACATTCACCACATGGGCATGCAGGTCGCCGAGCACAAAGGAATACGATGGAAACTCATGAATCGTGCGGTCATTTTCCACAAGCGGGTCATACCCGATATAGCGGGTCGAACTCGGGAACCAGTAAGCCGATTCGTTCAGTCCCAGCCACTGTCGGATGCAGCCGTAAATCACATAGTGCATATTTCCTGCAAGGGAAACGGCGCCTCCCGAAAGAAGACCGCCAAGCACCGGTGCAATCTGGCTTTTATTGCCGCCCTCTTTCCGGATGCAGTGGCACGCACGCGACTCTGCCAGATGGTAGGTGATCGAAAACGGCAGAACAAACGCGAACGATGCCACCATCGTACGCATCAGATGGTACGTCTGCTTTACATCCGTGAAGGTAATCTTCGTCAGAAATACGGCATAGAACTGGCCGCCGTAATAGTAGTTAATACCGCTTCCGCTGTACCAGAGATCCTCTGCCGGAACGGCGGTGCTGCGCATCATGGCCTTCATAAAACCATAATCCATGAATTTTTCGGTTCCGTGTGCCTCCGGGTGAAAGCCCGCAAGGTAGGTCCAGAGAAGGAAAAAGGCGAAAAACAACACTTCTTCCATCATCAGGAAGTCGATTTCCGGCGCATGGACGCGTACCTTAAAGCATCCGAAAATCCAAGAAGCCAGGATCAGTACACCGACTGTGATCAGGCAGACCGGTGCGGTAAACGGAACCAGTCCGAAGCTTCCAAGAGCAAATACAGCAAAACCGGAAACAACGATGCCAAGCACTTTAGAAAACATCCATCCCCGGTCATGAAACCGCGGAAACAGCGCTGCGGCAGCCGGATAAAATCCAATACCGAGCACCAGGGTCATAAGCCACCACTTCAGGAACGAAACGTTGTCCGTTCCAAGAAGCGGCGTTGTGGCCAGCACAAGCAACACCAGCAGAATGCCGGAAACTGTCGTCTTTTTGCTCATCTTTAATTATCTTCCTCTGTCATTGTGTAGACATGACGTTTTCTTGCCATCTCATCGCTTGCAAGATACTCGTCGTAGGTGGTCATCTTATCGATCAGCGCGCCGTTCGGAAGGATCTCCATGATACGGTTTGCTGTGGTCTGTACAAACTGATGGTCGTGGCAGGTGAACAAGAGCACGCCCGGGAATTTGATCAGACCGTTGTTCAGTGCAGTGATGGACTCCATATCCAGATGGTTGGTCGGCTCGTCAAGAACGAGAACGTTTGCACCGGAAATCATCATCTTGGAGAGCAGGCAGCGCACTTTCTCTCCTCCAGAAAGGACTCTGACACGTTTCACACCGTCCTCACCGGCAAAAAGCATTCTTCCGAGGAATCCGCGGACATACGTTACGTCCTTGATCTCGGAATACTGGGTCAGCCAGTCTGCGATCGTCAGGTCGCAGTCGAATTCTGCGGTGTTGTCCTTCGGGAAGTAAGCCTGTGTAGTGGTTACGCCCCATTTGTAGTAACCGGAATCCGGCTCTTCTTCTCCGGTCAGAATCTTGAACAGCATGGTGATCGCCTGCTCGTTGCTTCCGACGAAAGCAACTTTATCTTCTCTTCCGAGGGTGAAGCTTAAGTTATCCAGGATTTTCACGCCGTCTACGGTTTTGGTCAGTCCCTCTACCTGCAGAACGTCGTTTCCGATCTCACGGTTCGGACGGAAATCGATGTAAGGATATTTCCGGCTGGACGGTTTGATATCGTCGAGCTGGATTTTCTCCAAGGCTTTCTTACGGGAAGTAGCCTGTTTACTCTTCGATGCGTTGGCACTGAATCTAGAGATGAAGTCCTGTAACTCTTTGATCTTCTCCTCTTTCTTCTTGTTCGCCTCTTTCATCTGTTTTACCAGCAGCTGGCTGGACTCAAACCAGAAGTCGTAGTTTCCGGCATAGAGCTGGATTTTTCCGTAATCTATATCTGCGATCTGGGTGCAGACTTTATTCAGGAAGTAACGGTCGTGGGATACAACGATAACGGTATTCTCGAAGTTGATCAGGAACTCCTCAAGCCACTCGATCGCATCGAGGTCCAAGTGGTTGGTCGGCTCGTCAAGAAGAAGGATATCCGGGTTTCCGAACAGGGCTCTTGCAAGAAGAACTTTGACCTTCTGGCTGCCGGTCAGGTCTGCCATCTGTGCGTAGTGCAGTTCCGGCTCAATGCCAAGGCCGTTTAAGAGCTGCTCTGCATCGGTCTCTGCCTCCCAGCCGTTCATCTCTGCAAACTCACCCTCGAGCTCGCTCGCTTTGATACCGTCCTCATCGGTGAAGTCTTCTTTTGCGTACAGCGCCTCTTTCTCTTTCATGATCTCATAGAGACGGGCATTTCCCATGATAACGGTGTCGAGTACCGGATAGCTGTCGTATTTGAAGTGGTCCTGCTCGAGGAAGGAAAGACGCTGGCCCGGTGTGATGGTTACGTCTCCGTTTGTCGGTTCAAGCTGGCCGGACAGGATTTTCAGAAAGGTTGATTTTCCCGCTCCGTTGGCACCGATCATGCCGTAGCAGTTTCCCTCGGTGAATTTGATATTGACATCTTCAAACAACGCTTTTTTTCCGACACGAAGTGTCACATTATTTGCTGCAATCATACTTTTTAAAACCTCATTTTCTTATTCTTAATTGTAAACGTGAAGTTACCGCCGGGGTTTCCCGGTCATACGGAGTATAGTCTACCATAGATTTCCGTTTTCTGGCAAGTAGGGAAAGCCCTTATTCTTCGTCTTTTTCACCGGAAATTGTAAAAAAGCTGTCATCCCGGTCTTTTTTGTCGATCAGTTCATTGTACTGCAGGCATTCATACTGCCGTTCGTACTCGAGATCCTCCTCCGGCGCATCGCTGTCGTTCCAGCGGTACCAGGTTCCGTCACTTGCTAAAAAGCCGAGGTGATTGAGCGCCGGCATCTTCTCGCGCAGGTCAAGCAGATACTCGTTGTACGGTGTCAGTTCCAGGCCGGTAAGGCTTAACGCATAGCTTGAGAGATAGTTTGTGCTGATCCAGACATTGCTCTCGGATTTCATGCTGTAGTTGGTCCAGATGAAGAACGGGGTTCCATAGAACTTCTCCTGATCCTCGACCGAAAGATTCTGATAAGCGTCTCCGGCAATCCATGTTTCAAACGCATCCGGCAGTTTCGGGGAATGATCGCCGAACATAATGATCATCGTCGGCTCGTCCACCCGCTGGAAATACCGGATCAGATAGGAAATTGCCTCATCGGAAAGCTTTAACAGGGAGAAATACTGATCGGCCTCATCACTGTCGTAGCCGTTGCAGTTGATATCCGCCTGGAAATAACGGTTCGTGTAGCCGCTGTGGTTCTGCATCGTCACATCAAAGAGGAAGAGCGGGCTGCCCGGCTCCTTGTTCTCGTAGGTTTCCACGATCTTCTCATAGTTCGCCTGATCGCTGATCATGCCGCGGTACCGCTTGGCCGTATCGGAGAACTGATCAATCGAGATGAAATCATCAAAATCAAGGAAACGGTATGCCGTGCTCCGCTTCCAGTTTGTCGCCTTGTTCGGATGCATCGCAATTGCCTGATAACCCTGGTCCTTTAACGTCGTGACAAGGGAATACTGGCTGTGCGTAAAGTAGCTGACGTACGGCACCATGCCCGGGAACCGCTTACAGGAGTTTCCGGTCAGGAACTCATACTCCGTTTTTGCTGTTCCGCCGCCCTTGGTACACGTCAGCGTGTGCCCTTTGATGATATTTTCGGTCAGCGAGTCGAGGAACGGCATGTAGCTCTCGCTCGTCTGCGGATCGCCGACGGAACGGTAGTCAAACCACGACTCGTTCATGATCGCGATGATGTTGACGGGTGTCACGCTATCCGCATTATCTTTTCGAAGATCTTCTGTTTTCGTCTCTTTCTCGCTCGTATCGGCAATCGCTGTCACTTCGTCTTTCGAATAGCCGTCCGGCGGTGTCAGGCGCATGTATTTGGCGACCGCGGTAAAACCGACCGTCGTTCCGTACTGGCGGTATGTCTTCGCCGGATTCCAGAGGTCACTGATGACACCGAACTCGGCGTTCCAGTTCAGATTCATGTACGCCAGGTATGTTCCGAGCGTCAGCACAGCAGCAGCCACGCGGAGCAGAATTTTATTCCTCGTTTTCCGTGCAAAACGGTATTCCCGGCTCTGCAGCCAGAGGCGCACAACGAGCATCATCGTGATAAACGAAGTCACGATTTCACCTGTGATCTCGAATTTGTAGCCGCCGACTACGTCCGCCGCCGTCGCAATGCTGTACAGGTCGATGAGCTGGAACGCTTCTCCGCGGAACAGATAAACATAGTAGAATACCAGACTCATGCAGAAATAAAAGATGTTCATGAAAATCATCGCGCGGCGGATGGAGTTCAGAAAGAGGGAAACGAGAATGGAAAGTACGAAAATGACACCGATATTCAACAACGCATAATACCATTTCATCTCCCGGAACTGGCTGTTTGTGACAAATTCCAGTGTGGCAAACAGATAGGCTGCGTTTGCCAGCATCAGAATCGGCTGTTTCCATCCCACATAGCGCGGTTTTGGTTTCTGGTCCGGCTTTGCAGCAAACCGGCAGAAACTGACAACTGTCGTCAGTATGATACACGCCAGCAGGCACGGGAACAGAAAGTGAATACTCCACTCCCGGTCTGCCGCCGTCGTATCCAGCAGCGGGCGCGCCAGAAACAGCAGCACCGCCAGCACGCCGAAATACAAAACAAGAAACGCGCACCGGGCGCGCTCCTTTTGATTCTCTTTTAATCTCTGATAAAACTTCTGCATCGAAACTTTATGCTCCTTTTATAAACAAGAATTATAATCCTTCCGTAAACGGCTCGTCCGCCGGATAGCCGCCGCCTAATTTTTGCATACAGCGCTGGATGGAATCTTTTGAATTTCCCCAGTCCTTATCCTTGTTGCGGTAATCGAATTTGTCAGTAAACCATGTTACCTCTTCCTGCAGCCGCTGGTAATTTTCTTTCATGATTTTGAACAGAGTCGGGTAAAATTCCGCTTTCTGTTTATCATTCAGCTTTTTCTCCGCCGTTTCTACCAGATCCGCAAAATGCGGCAGACAGAAGCCTTTTCCCTCGCGGAACAGTCTTGCAAACTCCTCGTCTTTTTTGTAGAGATCAAAGAACGTATCAAGATAGCGGTTATAGTTTGCCTTGAAGTGATCGCAGACGTAGCACGAATGCGTCTTCTCATCAATCCACTGGCCGATCGCAGTCTCACGGCCCTGTTTGTCGAGGGATGTCTTCTGCATCCGCTTGAACACCGAGGATTTTCCCGGTGCAAACAGATCCATCTGTGCGGCAAGCTCCTGGTTCAGTTTTTTCAGATGGGTAGATAAAATCAGACCGCTTCCGAGACGGTTTCCGTAATCGTACATCATTTTATAGTGGTGGCGGCAGAATCCCATCGCGTCTGTTTCCGCACGCACATCATCCTCCATATAGGATGCGCCGGAACCGAGCGCAAACGAAATCGCATGCTGCTCTGCTTCCCGCTCCAGATAGCAGAACGGGCACTCATCTTCCGCCTTGAATGCATCCATCAGCGGAATGGTATGGATCGACTCTTTCATATGCAAAAACCTCCGATTTTATTTGTTGGTGCTTTCTACAGCATACACAAAAACCTCTCATTTGTCAAAAGAACTCTTTTTCCTGTTTTCCTATTATTCTGATGGATAATTTCTATATTTTGCACAATTTACATGTGCATTATAAAAATTTAAAGTTGTTTCTTTTTGGTATTTAATCGTTTAAGATAAATATTATATAAGTCTTTGTATCACTCTGTTCAGAAAGGAGCCATAGCAATGGGAGAACGTCATACGGAGGAGATGCGCCTCCTCGGTCTTACCATCGCTTTTTATCGCAGAGCACGCGGATTAACGCAAAGTGAGCTTGCCGAAGCTGTCCAGATCAGCCGTACACATATGAGCAACATCGAAGCGCCAAACAGTCATACCTCTCTGTCTCTAAACAAGCTGATGGATATTGCGGAAACACTCGAAATTCCGCTGAAAACATTATTTGATTTCAAACGGTAAGCCCGGAAAGCTTTCCGTTTTTTATAGCAGATTTTTGCAGCAACCCCCCGCAGCCGGTGTGCGCCCGGTGCGGGGGGGCTTTTTCTCTCTTATTTTCCCGAAAAATCCGGAGTTCCGTCAAGATTATACGGGGTCACCTGGTATACATAGTAGTTCAGCCAGTTCGTGTACAGATTGTTCGCATGTGACCGCCATAAAAGCACTGGTTTTGTATTTGGATCGTCGTTTTTATAATAGTTCTTCGGAATCTCAATCGGGAGTCCTTTGTCTTTATCGCGGTGGTACTCGCCGTCGAGCGTCATACGGTCGTACTCCGGATGACCCATCACAAAAATCTTTCTTCCCTCTTCCGCCATGCCAAGATAGAATCCGGCTTCGTCGGACTCTGCGAGAATCGTGACATCTTTGCAGGCACGGATATCGTCGATCGGTACTTCTGTGTGGCGGGAATGCGGTGCCAAAAACTCGTCATCGAAGCCTCGCACAAGCGGGATCTTGCGGTTGTTGACTTTGTGCCAGAACAGCCCGAATTTCTTCTCCGGAAGCATCCGTTTCTTCAGTCCGTAGAAATGATACAGACTCGCCTGGGCTCCCCAGCAGAGGAACATCGTGGAGGTAACGTGTGTGTTCGTCCAGTCCATGATCTTTGTCAGTTCATCCCAGTAGTCAACTTCTTCAAATTCCATCTGCTCGACCGGTGCACCGGTGATGATCATACCGTCGTAATAATTTTTCCGCACATCCTCAAATTTCACATAGAACGTGTTCAGATGGCTGGTCGATGTATTTTTCGCCTCGTGGCTTGCCACCATCAGAAAGGTGACATCAACCTGCAGGGAGGTGTTGGAAAGGGAGCGCAGAAGCTGCAGCTCGGTATCTTCTTTGAGCGGCATCAGATTCAGGATCATAATCTTCAGCGGACGGATGTCCTGATGAACCGCTCTTGTCTCGTCCATGACGAATATATTTTCGCTTTCGAGTATTTCTTTTACAGGTAAATCTGCCTGAACTTTAACCGGCATATTCTTTTTCCTCGTTTCTATTCTTCTTGATCTGCCGCGCTTTTCTCTGCGCAGACAGGCGGTTTGCTTTTTCCGGCAGGAATTTCTGCCGTCTATTTCCGATTATAGCAGATTCCCGCGCGGGATGCAAACCGCCTTTGCAGATATTTCGTTATTCTTCTGTCATCTTCAGAAATTCCTCTTCTGAGATCACCGGCACGCCGAGTTCGCGCGCTTTCCGGTTTTTGGAGGAACTGGATGTCGTGTCGTTGTTGATCAGATAGCTCGTCTTTCCCGTTACACTTCCGGTGGCTTTTCCGCCGAGCTCCTCGATTCTTGCCTTTAATGCATTCCGGTTCGGGAAATGTTCCACACTTCCGGTGATAACGAAGGTAAGACCGGCTAATTTCTGTTCTTCCTGGCTTGCCTGCGGCTTCTCAATCGTCAGATACGACAGAAGGCGCTCAAGGCGTTCTTTATTTTCCTCATCCGCAAAGTAATCCACGATGCTTTTTGCAATCACTTCTCCGACACCGTCGATCTGCGCGAAATCCTCCGCCGATGCATTCCGGATCCGGTCGAGATCGAAATCGAAGGCTTTGCAGATCATTCTCGCGTTTGCAAGACCGATATTTAAGATGCCAAGTCCGAAAATCAGACGGGGCAGCGTTGTGTTTTTCGCGCGCTCGATGCTGTCGATCAGATTCTGGTATGATTTTTCACCGAAACCGTCCATCTCCACAATCTCGTCGCGGTAGCGGTCGAGACGGAAAATATCGGCAAACTCACGGATGAAGCCGTGGCCCACGAATTTTTCGAGCGTTGCCTCCGACATGCCGTCGATGTTCATCGCGTCGCGGCTTACAAACAGGGTGAATGCCTTCATGAATTTTGCCGGGCACTCCGGATTCGTACAGTAGAGGGTCTCGACATTGTTCATCATCTGAATCCGGGTGGCACCGCCGCAGGCAGGACACGTTTCCGGAATATCGCGCACGCCGCTTCTCGTCAGATTCTCTGAGATCTGTGGAATGATCATGTTTGCTTTGTAGACAAGGATTTTATCACCCACACCGAGATCCAGCGAACGCATGATACTGATGTTGTGGACGCTTGCGCGGGAAACCGAAGTTCCTTCCAGCTCGACCGGCTCAAAAACCGCAACCGGATTGATGAGACCGGTTCTCGACGGGCTCCACTCAATTTCAAGCAGAGTGGTCTCCTTCTGTTCATCCGCCCATTTGAAGGCGAAAGCGTTCCGCGGGAATTTCGCGGTTGTGCCAAGTGATTCTCCGTAGGCGATATCGTCATACAACGCGACAAGGCCATCGGACGGAAAATCGTTTGTCTCGATTTTCGTGGAGAAATATTGCATCGCCTCGTCGAGGTTATCTTTGGTGACAACCTTGTATTCCACCACCTCGAAGCCCTGCTCTTTCAGCCACTCCATCTGACGGATTCTGGAATTTTCGAAATCCTGTTCCGGAGCGCTCACAAGCGCAAATGCCATAAAATGAACGTGGCGTTTTGCCGTAATCTCATTGTTCAGCTGGCGCACAGAACCGCTGCAGAGGTTCCTCGGATTCTTGTATTTCGCATCAACATCCTCAATCTCCTCGTTGATCTTCTCAAAATCGGAATAGCGGATGATCGCCTCGCCGCGCAGAACCAGCTCTCCCTGGTACGGGATTTTTAAAGGAATATTTTCAAACACTTTTGCATTGTTCGTGACAACCTCTCCGATCACGCCGTTTCCACGGGTGACGGCCTTTGCGAGGGTACCGCCGCGGTACGTCAGAACAACGGTCAAACCGTCCATCTTCCAGGACAGCAGCGTTTTGTGATCCCCGATGAAGCTGCGGAGCACTTCCACATCTTTCGTTTTATCAAGGGAAAGCATCGGCGACTCGTGCGCTTCTTTCGGCAGTTCGTCCATCGCCTCGTAGCCGACTTTTGTGGTCGGGCTTCCGGCGAGTGTTACGCCTGTTTTTTCCTCTAATACCTGCAGTTCGTCATACAGCGTGTCGTACTCCAGGTTGCTCATGATCTCCCGGTCTTCCTGGTAATAGGCTTTTGCCGCTTCGTTCAGCTTTTTGACCAGTTCCTTCATCCGTTCTGTCTCGTTCATCGCTTTTCCTCCCCGATCTGCTTTTTCAGTTCTGCTAATTCTTTTTCCGTTAAAGGGCGGTACTCCCCTGTTTTCAGGTCTTTCAAGTGAACATTCATGATCCGCACACGTTTCAGCTTTGTGACACGATATCCTAATGCTTCGCACATCCGCCGGATCTGACGGTTCAGCCCTTGCGTCAGAATAATCGTAAAGCTGCGCTCTCCCGTTTTCCGGATCCGGCACGGGCGCGTCACGGTATCGAGAATCGGCACGCCGGATGCCATTTTTTTCAGAAATTCCGGTGTAATCTCTTTGTTTACCTCGACCTGGTATTCTTTTTCGTGGCGGTTTCTGGCACGCATGATACCGTTTACGATCGCACCGTCGTTCGTCATCAGAAGGAGGCCTTCGGAATCTTTATCGAGTCTTCCCACCGGGTAAATCCGCACCGGGTAGGACAGATAATCGATGACGTTGTTTTTCTCCCGTTTTTCCGCAGTACAGACGATGCCGCGCGGTTTGTTGAAGGCGAGATAGACTTTTTTCTCCTCCGGGACAACAGTTTTGCCTTTCACGACAACAACGTCGCCAGACTCCACCTGCATACCGGTTTCCGCGCGTTTTCCGTTTACCGTAATCTCGCCTGCTTCTGTCAGACGGTCCGCCTCCCGCCGCGAGCAGACGCCCGCATCACTTAAGTATTTGTTTAAGCGCATGGTTTTATCCTTCCAAAAAAGCAGTTTCATAAAAACCAGAAACTGCTTTTTTTGTTTTGTATTATTCTATTGTTCCTACTGAATGCTCTCTACATATGCTCTCAGGGAAGCATCTGCATCGAGTGCATTCTGATAATCGTTCTGAACCTGTTCGATCAGATTTTTGACTTCTTCGTTTTCGAGCGCCGCTTTCATAGCCTCGGTTACGGCCGCATCGCTGTCAGTATCATCCATGATTTTCAGGCTGCCGTCTTCTGTCGTGTAGAGATAATACTCCGAAAGCATCGGCAGGGTCTGGTTGATTCCCAGATATTTGCATCTGCTGCTGACAAACGCGATGTACGTTCCGTCGCTTGGACCGCTGATCGTGTAGGCCTTTACATCTCCGTATGACTCCACATCGCTTTCTGCCTCAATCTGCGCCTGCTCCTCCGCGGTCAGATTATCTGTTACTGCAAAAAGACCGTTGATATTCCTTGCACCGAGCGCGGTGTAATACTGCTCCAGCACGGTGCTTACTTCCGGGACATTGTCCGCGTCAAAGGAGACAGCCGTATTATCGGTATTCTCTGTATTACTGGTATCGTCTGCCGCTTCCGGCTCACTTGTCGGCTCAGCCTCTGCATCCGGCGCGCTGGCGGTATCGGTACTGGAAGCATCTGCACTGGAATCATTCGCGGAATCCGAAACGTCCGATGAAATGCCTGTGCTGTCCTCAGAATCTGCTTTGCTGTCTGCTTTTACCTGTGTCTTTTTATCCGGCACATTGTTTCCGGTGCTGCTGCTTGTTACGGTTCCGCCGCTCGATTTTCCATCGTTTTTTGGTGATACCAGATGAACGATGAGAAGAACCGCTGCCACAATCAGGAGAATTGCTCCGATCAGAAGCATGTAGCGCAGATTATCGGAAATCCATTCCCGGATTTTATCTTTTGTTGTCATTGGTTTTGCCATATTTTTCCTCCTTCATCAAAACTGATCCGCCGGATCAGTTATTGATATGCCCAGTAAGCAAAAAAACCTCTACTTCACACCGAAGCAGGGGCTTTCCTTGTCCTGCGCCGGTCCTGCCCGCCGCAGCATGCCATGTAGCAAAAACGCGTCTGGAGGGATTCGAACCCCCGACACACGGTACCGGAAACCGTTGCTCTATCCCCTGAGCTACAGACGCTGATGTGATCTGTTTTCTCAACCACACTATGACAGTTTACCACAGACTCCTGCAATTGTAAAGTATTTTTCCCACCCAGCCGCCCATTTTTTTCTTAAATTATTCGCAGACTATTCTGCCACGCAGCTTACGTTTCTTTCTCACACAGCGTCAGTTCCCCGCTTTCCCGGTGGTAATAATAAACGTGATCCGACAGAATCTCCTGCGGCTTGACTGTCTTTTCATTCACGTCCCGTACCATGTCGGAAAGACACTCCTCCGGGAACACATCATAATCCGGAATCACCATGCACTCGTGGATACTGCTCGGAATCACATAAAGACTTGCCTCAAAGCGCTGCGAAAGACTCTCCAGCACGCCGGGATAGCACATGCAGATTGCACCCAGCTTTCCTCTGCGATTGCTGACCAGGTAAAACTGTTCCGCCAGCGGACCAAGCTCGAACCTGGGAAACGTTACTCCGTACTCCTCTTTCAAATACACCATAAGGCTGTCTGTGCGCACCGGCAGATCCCGCAGGGTGTTCTCCCAGGCACGGGCATCCAGCTCCTCCGCCGAAATTCCCCACAGCTCCCGGTGCGTCTCGTGGATCAGAATTGTCGCATCCGGCACGCGGTTTCCCCGCATCTGGTAATAGTACACAACCGCGAGATCGAGAAATTTTCTGTGCGGAACTTCGGAGAGCAGCGTACGGTTTTTCTCCGCATGAATGAGCTCGCAGTAGATCTGCGGCGCAGCATTTTTCCAGTTGGTAAAAAAGGCAGCTTTCTCCGGTCTTCTCGCCTCCGCTTCCACTTTCCGGTACTGCTCCAGTACCTTTTCTGCAATCTGAGAAAGCGGCACGCCCTGCAGACAGCATTCATACAGAAGCTCCACGTAGATCGTCGGTGCAATCCAGTCCTTCTTTCTGCTGATGACAAACGCCTCTTTTTCGATACCGTTCAGCTTCTGCACCGATTCTACCTTCACCTCAAAATCATCACCGGCTTTTCTTTTCAGCAGCGCGGCAAGCTGCTCTTTGAACATCTGATAGTCCATTTTTTCCCACCTTTCCTGTTTGATCGCCTTTTGTATTTTTGCTTTACGGAACAAAAAAGCTCCGGAAAACACAACTTAAAAACCTCTGTACAGATCTGTATATGCCAGAGATTCGTTGGTTCGCGGAACTTCGAACGATGAGAAAAACGGGCCCGGGCTGCTTCCGACAGCCTTTATCAGCCATTTTTCAGACGAATATTCTATTTATTTAGAAAACCGTGTCCGCCACAAAGAAAGTTGTGACGGACAACGGCGGGAACAGTCTTACTTATACACGGGACAGATATTCACCTGTTCTGGTATCAATTTTGATTTTGTCTCCCTGGTTTACGAACAGCGGAACGCTTACGGTAGCACCAGTCTCAACGGTAGCCGGTTTGGAAGCACCCTGTGCGGTATCTCCCTTGAAACCTGGCTCAGTCTCGGTGATCTCAAGTTCTACAAACAGAGGCGGTTCGATTGCGAATACATTTCCGTTGTAGGAACATACTTTAACCATTTCGTTTTCTTTTACAAATTTCAGAGCATCTCCGATGGTCTCTTCGTTCAGAGCGATCTGCTCATAGTTTTCTACGTTCATGAAGTAGAATAAATCACCATCGCTGTACAGATACTGCATGTCTACACGCTCGATACGAGCCTGCGGGAATTTCTCAGTCGGACGGAAGGTACGCTCTACCACACCACCGTTGATGACATTTTTTAATTTTGTTCTTACGAATGCAGCTCCTTTACCAGGTTTTACATGCTGAAATTCAAGAATCTGAACGACCTGACCATCGATCTCGAGGGTAACGCCGTTTCTAAAATCTCCTGCTGAAATCATTCTGATTTTTCCTCCTTAACATAGTACGATGCGCCAAATGCGCACCATAGGCTTATCTTATAATATAATATTTTTCCCGATTTTTCAACTGTTTTTTTTCGTAATCCTGCCGCGGGCCAGATCACGCTCATAAAAGAACAGTACAATGTGCTCCAGATACCGTTTCAGAACGATCTGAATTTCCTCTTTCGGATTGATCGGCTCGGTCAGAATATTGTAAAGTCCGGTCCGTTTTGCACCGTACACATCGGTGAAAAGCTGATCCCCGACAAAGACCGCCTGCTCCTCTTTGATCCCCATTCTCCGGCATGCCTCCTGGTAGTTTTTCACCGAAGGCTTGTGCGCATTTTCGATATAGATAGAACCGACCGCATCGGCAAACGGAGCCACACGCGGTTTCTGATTGTTGGAAAGCAGACAGGTGGAAAAACCAGTCTCCCGAAGAGACGCAAAGAACGCAGCCGCCTCCTTCGTTGCCGGCGCACCGTGCGGAACAAGCGTATTATCGATATCAAAAATCACGCCCCGGTATCCTTTCCGGTACAGATCCGCGTAATCGATCGTA
This sequence comes from Blautia sp. AF19-1, assembly GCF_003479155.1. NCBI lineage: Bacteria > Bacillati > Bacillota > Clostridia > Lachnospirales > Lachnospiraceae > Blautia > Blautia sp. AF19-1. The sequence continues at coordinate 59,332 of NZ_QUGQ01000009.1, read as the reverse complement.
TAGGCACTTTTTTCTCTCCGGTCCGGGTAAAACATCCGCATCAGTATAGTTCCCCGGTTCTTCTGGTTTTTTCCACTCATCTTCTTTCTCCAATCCTCTTTTCGTTTATACAGTAACTTTATTCTTCTTTCAGAAACTCCTGCAGAGCCTCAAAATTTGCTTTCATCTGGTCATAGCCGTGCTGGTAAAATTCCCGCAGCTTCTCCTCGTCCTTTTCGAGACGCGATACCGCCGGTATCTCCGGGCGGATCACAAAGACGGAGCCTTCTTCTTCCCATTTTTCGATGCATTCGAGCACCTGGTTATAATGTTTCGCGCGGTTTACAAGCGCACGCACGAGATTCGGGTATTTGCGGAATGCCGCCACATACAGCTCCCAGCCTCTCGTTCCCTCTTTTTTTCGGTAACCGAAATTCCGTGTCAGAATAATGACATTTTTTCGGTGTCCCGTCTTTAAGGAACGGATAATCGGGATCGAATCGGCAACACCGCCGTCGACGTACTCGTTTCCGTCGATCTCCACCATCGGGCAGGCGATCGGCATGCTCGATGATGCACGGCCAATTGCAAGCAGACGTTCTTTATTTTCGCGGTCATCCAGATATTCCGCGCGTCCCGTCTCACAGTTTGTCACAACCAGCTCACACGTCTGCGGCGATGCAAAATACGTATCAAAATCAAATGGAAAAATCTCATACGGATACCGTTCGAACACCATATCCATGTCGAGCAGTGCTTTTTTCTCAACGATTGTCTTGATATTCTTATTGACGTAGCGGTTTTTCTCATCCGTGACAATCATACAGTCCCTCGTTCTGCCAATCTGGCGCGATACATAGTCCAGCGCATTGCAGGCTCCGGCGGAAACGCCAATCACATGAGGGATATAATACTCCTGCTCCATCAGAAAGTCCAGCGCTCCTGCTGTAAAGACGCCGCGATTGGCCCCTCCTTCCAGTATGACTGCTCCGGATTTTGTTATGCTGTAATTTTTTGTCTCATTCATTCTCCTGCACTCTCCTATTTTTCACAATGACACATTACTTCCTGCACAGAGCAATGCCGGAGCAGATCGGAAAATCCCGACACGCTCCGGCCCTTCTGCCTGTTTTATCTGTTTTCCAGCGGAACATAGTCCACTTCATCTTTGACACTCTTGTACGCCGGGCGGATGATCTTGTCGGTGTTGATCAGTTCCTCCATCCGGTGTGCACTCCAGCCGACGATACGCGCGCAGGCGAACATCGGGGTGTAGAGCTCCAGCGGAAGATCCAGCATGCTGTAAACGAAGCCGCTGTAGAAGTCGACGTTTGCGGATACACCTTTGTAAATATGGCGCTCCTCGCCGATGATCTTCGGAGCCAGTTCCTCGACCATAGCGTACAGCCGGTAATCTTTCTCTCTGTGTTTTTCTTTTGCCAGCTGCTCAACGAAGCTCTTAAAGATGCGCGCACGCGGGTCGGAAATGGAGTAAACCGCATGGCCCATACCGTAAATCAGACCTTTCTGGTCGAACGCCTCTTTGTGCAGCAGCTTTCTTAAGTAATTCGATACTTCTTCCTCATCCGTCCAGTCTTTGACGTGTGACTTCATATCGTCGAACATCCGCACAACCTTGATGTTTGCACCGCCGTGCTTCGGTCCCTTTAAGGAGCCGAGCGCCGCTGCAATTGCGGAGTACGTATCGGTTCCGGAAGAAGAAACAACATGTGTTGTAAAGGTCGAGTTGTTACCGCCGCCGTGCTCCATGTGGAGAACGAGGGCAAGATCGAGGATCTTCGCCTCCAGCGGAGTGTACTTCTGATCCGGTCGGAGCATCAGAAGAATATTTTCTGCAGTCGAAAGCTTCTTCGACGGGTTGTGGATATATAAACTTTTTCCCTTGATATAATGGTTGTACGCCTGATAGCCATAGACGGACAGCATCGGGAAAACAGAAATCAGGTTAATGCACTGGCGAAGCACATTCGGAAGGGAGGTATCATCTGCGTGGTTGTCGTACGCGTACAGGGTCAGAACGCTTCGGGACAGAGTGTTCATCATGTCCTTGGTCGGCGCTTTCATAACAACGTCACGCACAAAGTTCTTCGGCAGGGACTGCTGCTGTTTTAAGATTGTCTTAAAATGATTGAGCTGCTCTTCATTCGGCAGATTTCCAAATAAGAGCAGATACGCAACTTCTTCGAATCCCATACGGTTTTCACTTAAAAAGCCCTGGGTCAGTTTTTCCACGTTGATGCCGCGGTAGTACAGACGTCCGTCACACGGCGTTTTGACGCCGTCAATGATATCCGAAGACACAACGTTTGAAATCTGTGTCAGTCCCGCAAGGACGCCAACGCCGTTGATATCGCGCAGTCCGCGTTTTACATCGTATTGCCCATACAGCGAAACATCCATTTTGGAGTTATCCAGACAGATGTTTGTCAGTTCCTCTATTTCCGGTGTTACTTTCATGCTAAAAGCCATATGCATTCCCCTTTCTCTTCTCTCTTTTTACTTACTTTCACTCATTATAGCATTAAACCAGGGGATTCGTATACTGAAATTTTTATAAACATTCGGAAAATTTTCGTAAGATTTTGTCTCACAAAAGGTATCAGGCTTCTGTTTTACATGCATCGAAGGCTTGATCCAGTGCGTCCAGGAAGTCTCCCATCACGTAATACAGCGTCTCAAACCGCAGATAATCGAGGACGTTTTCATCCCACATAAACTTCAGCACCGGCGGGAATTCCTCATCGGACTCCCAGAACTGGAAGACGAGCGGCAGAAACGGAAAGACATGAAAAACAAAAGCAGCGTCTCCCGGGGAATATGGTTTTCCGCTAAGGGAAACGCATGCTTTTTTCAGCTGTTCCACATGCCCGTCATACCGTGCGGCGCGGCTGTCGTGAACGCCGGACGCAATCGTGCGGCCTTTGATCGTTCCCTTTAAGGAATTGGTACGCGCATACGTGCCGGCGAGCACAATCTCCTTCTTTCCGCAGCAGAGCAGGTCGAAAATCGTCAGTGTCTCATTGAAACTGCCCTGGTGCACATGAAGAAAATGGTCTTTTGAGCCCTCCACAACGCCGGTATGGCGGTTCACTCTCCACTCCTCAAAAAGGTACGGCACATAGAAATAATCGTCATCAAAGGCAAAGCCATACTTCCCTTCGATCTCCTTCTGATCGTACGTCAGAAAGCGCTCCTGCATCTGATCGCGCATTTTAATATAGTTCGACACTTCCATTTTTTTGCCTCCCGCTATTTGTCGAGCATCTTTTTCAGCTCGTCCATGAACGTGTTGACATCCTTGAACTCGCGGTAAATCGACGCAAAACGGACGTACGCTACCTGATCCAGGTCTTTTAAGTAATGCATGACCTTCTCTCCGATCACAGAGCTTGGAATCTCGCGTTCCTCGCCGTTGAAAAGCTCCGTCTCCACCTTGTTGACCATCTCGTTGATCTTCTCGGCGGACACCGGCCGTTTGTGGCAGGCGCGCAGGATGCCGGTCTCGATTTTCGAGCGGTCATACTGCTCGCGGTTCATATCTTTTTTGATGACGATCAAAGGGATCGTCTCCACTTTTTCGTATGTCGTAAAGCGTCTGCCGCAGACATCGCACATCCGGCGGCGGCGGATCGCATTGCTGTCTTCAATCGGGCGTGAATCCACAACCCGGGTATTATCCTGATTACAAAATGGACATCTCATATCTTTCGTCCTCGTTTCTAAATAAGTATTTCGGAAAGTTTTCTACTTTTACAGTATACGCATTTTTCCGTGAAATTCAAGTCAACTGCAGCAACATTTTCGCATATGTTTTTCCATAGGAATCTGTAAAAAGGAGCACCGCATGCGCGTTGTAGATCTCCGCCAGAAAGAAGTTATCAATATCTGTACCTGCAAAACGCTCGGCTGTCCGATTGATGTGGAATTCAATCCAAAAACGGGACATCTTACCGGACTCGTTCTTCCGGGTCCTGTGAAATTCTGCGGCTTTTTCTGCCACGGCGAGGATTTTGTGATCCCATGGGACCGCATCTGCCAGATCGGCAACGATATCATTCTCGTCGAAATTCCGGAAAAAGAGAAAAAACAGCCCTGATCAACGGATATAAAAACCGAATTCCGATTCCAGCGGAATCTTCGTCCATTTTGCATCCGTGATTTCGATGTAGCTGGAGGTGCGGATCCTTTTGATCATCTCCGTGATCGTCTCCTCATCACCCTGCACCTCCATCTCCACCGTCTCATCCCAGCAGTTTCTCACCCAGCCGGTCAGTCCGAGCTGGTAGGCAGCATAATACGCCCGGTAACGGAACCCCACGCCCTGCACCTGGCCGTAGAAAATCACATGGTACCGGATTTCTTCTTTTTCGTCCCTTCTGTCTCGTTTCGCTGTCTCGTTCATATTTCTCTGCCTCCCAACAGTCATTGCCTAAAATTCGTCTGCCGTCGCACAGTACAGCGGAAGCGGGAACCAGTCGGATGGAATGTTCTTCCAGATTTCAGATGGAACCTTGCTTCCCTTACTTGCCAGCGGTGAAAGAAGCAGTTCCTGCGCCTGCTCCCGGTTGAGTACATCTGCCCCCGGATGGGCTTCCCGTGTCACGGTCACAGTTCCATCTTTTACCGTCACGGTCAGCGGCTGTCCCTCCAGTACGGCGAACCACGTTCCATCGCTGATGCCCATCGTCTCTGCTTTCATGGTCAGCATTGCCTCGATGACGTCTGCAAATCGGAAAATACGGTACATCGCGGAACCGCAGCGCTCTTTTGTGAAGCTTTCGCAGACTTCCGATAACGCTGCTGCTTTTCCGGTCTCATACACCGGAATGGAAATGAAAAGAGAGTCAAGCGCATTTTCTTTTAAATAAGCGGCAAGTGCAGGAACGAAATCCTGTTCCTCCAACACTTCTGCTTCCACAACCTGGTTTCCGCCGCAAAGTGCCAGATATCCGATCCGCTCACCGTTTTTCCAGATTGCAATTGCCTGCTCGCCGAACGTTTTCAGGCAGGCTTTCACATCCTCTCTTACCACGTAAAGCGGTTTTTCCTCATTCAGCTTCTTTGCAAAGGCTGCCGCCTCTTCGTCCGCTTCGCCGTTTTCCGGAAACAGCGGCGCAAAGGTGTAAGCGGAGAGTTCCCCGTTTTTCCAGGTATGGCGCACATTTGCCACATCCAGGTAAAACGTGTATTTTTCACTTCCCGGCGTAAAGCCAAAGTAGGCATACCGCTGTCTCTGGCCGTCCAGTGCCAGAAGATCACACGTTCCTTCCAGATCCGTAATCCAGTCGCCAAGAAGACGCTTCATGTGGCCTTCGCCCCTTGCCTTTGGATGCACGGAAACGCTTCCCACATATCCTGCGCGGAGCAGCTTACCCCCTGCCGCCATTTGCTGCGGAAGCACCGCAATCTCGGCCCGGAGTCTGCCGTTTTCCGCAACAGCGACGCGGTGGATCCGTGCCATTTCCGGTCCTGCCTGATAAACCCTTGGAATTAACTGCTCAAAGTCGTGCGGACGGTGTGCCGTGCTGAACACGTAGTTTGCAAGTTCAATGCAGTCCTCCCACTCTTCCGGCTTTGCAAGTCTGTACTCTGTCATAATGTAAAAACCTCCTGATCCTAAAACCCTTTTGTTTTTGCTCTTCTTTTTCTCTATCCTAACGGATTTTTGTCCTTTTGTCACGAAAATTCCGAACAAATTGCAATATTTTTGCTATATCTGGTAAAAAAAGGAAACGCGCCCGGAAATTTTCATTCCAGGCGCGTTTCCCTTTTCTCTATGTTTCCTGTTTTACTGGATTCCTTTTACGGTGTAATCCTGTGCCTCTACGGCTGTTTTCAGCACATCGTCTGATACCGGGGCTGTCAGTGTTACAACGGCTGTTCCTTTTTCATGGCTTACTTCTGCGGATGCAACACCCTCAATTGCCTCAAGTGTTTTCTTCACTCTTGCCTCGCAGTGGCCGCACATCATGCCCTCGATTGTCATGGTTTTTACCATTCCCTGTTCTGTTGTCATGTTCAGATCCTCCTTTGGAATTTCGTTTTTGATTCTTTTATCTTTTGACGCGTCGTGCATCCGAAACAGATTCAGACGCAGGGCGTTTGTCACAACGCAGAAGCTCGAAAGGCTCATCGCCGCCGCACCGAACATCGGGTTCAGCTTCCAGCCGAACAGCGGGATCCATACGCCCGCAGCCAGCGGAATACCGATGATATTGTAAATGAAGGCCCAGAACAAATTCTCGTGAATGTTCCTGAGGGTCGCACGGCTTAAGCGGATCGCTGCCGGTACATCGGAGAGGCGGCTCTTCATCAGGACAACGTCTGCCGCATCGATCGCGATATCGGTTCCTGCTCCGATGGCAATACCGATATCCGCACTGGTCAGAGCCGGTGCATCGTTGATGCCGTCTCCTACCATCGCTACTTTTCCTTTTTCTTTCAGGCGGCTGATGACCGCTTCTTTTCCATCCGGCAGAACGCCTGCGATGACTTCGTCCACACCCGCCTCAGCGCCGATGGCACGCGCGGTGCGCTCATTGTCTCCGGTCAGCATCACGACACGGATTCCCATATTCTGCAGCTCTTTCACCGCACGCGGGCTGTCCTCTTTGATGACATCCGCAACCGCGATCATACCGAGCATCTTTCCATCTTCACTGAAGAACAGCGGTGTCTTTCCTTCTTCGGAAAGTTTTGCTGCCTGCTCTTCCATCTGTTTCGCGAGAACCGCTTTTTTCGTAATCAGTGCGCGGTTGCCTCCGCAGAGCTCTTTTCCGTTCCGTTTTGCCACAAGACCGTTTCCAGGAAGCGCAGAGAAATCACTGACTTCTTCGCGGGCCAGGCCTTTTTCCTCTGCAAGTGCAAGAATCGCACGGGCCAGCGGATGCTCACTTTTCTGCTCCAGTGCAAAGGCACCTTTTAAAAGCTCCTCCTCACTTACACCGTCCGCCGGGACAAGATCGGTTACCTGCGGCTCTCCGCTTGTGATGGTTCCAGTCTTATCGAGTGCAACGATCTGTGTTTTTCCTGTCTCCTCGAGAGAAACTGCGGTTTTGAACATCGTTCCGTGTTTTGCTCCCATTCCGTTTCCGACCATGATCGCAACCGGTGTTGCAAGGCCGAGCGCACACGGGCAGCTGATAACGAGAACGGAAATACCTCTTGCAAGAGCAAAGCCGACGCTCTCTCCTGCAAACAGCCAGATCACAATCGTAGCAAGTGCAATGCAGATAACGGCCGGCACAAAAATACCGGAAACTTTATCGGCCACTTTGGCGATCGGCGCTTTTGTCGCTGCCGCATCGCTGACCATCTGAATGATCTGGGAGAGTGTTGTGTCTTCTCCGACTCTCGTCGCCTCACAGGTCAGGAAACCGGACTGGTTTAAGGTCGCCGCCGATACGCGGTCGCCGGCCTCTTTATCCACCGGAATACTCTCGCCAGTCAGCGCGGATTCGTTGACGGCACTCGTTCCCTCCAGGACAACGCCGTCCACCGGAATATTTTCGCCCGGGCGGACGATGAAATGATCGCCCTTTTTCACCTGATCAATGCCGACTTCCACTTCTTTTCCGTCTCTTAAGAGAACGGCGGTCTTCGGAGCCAGCTTCATCAGACTCTTTAACGCATCGGTCGTTTTTCCTTTGGAAATCGACTCCAGCATTTTTCCGACGGTAATCAGGGTCAGAATCATGGCTGCGGACTCGAAGTAAAATTCATGCATATAGCTCATGACTGCATCCATGTCCCCCTGTACCTGCGCTCCCGTCATGGCAAACAGGGCGTAGACGCTGTATACAAACGATGCGGTAGAACCAAGCGCTACCAGTGTGTCCATGTTCGGTGCTTTATGCCAGAGACTCTTGAAACCGCTGATAAAGAATTTCTGGTTGATGACCATGACCGCAATGGTAAGCAGGAGCTGTACCAGTCCCATTGCGATGTGGTTTCCTTCAAAGAATTTCGGCAGCGGCCATCCCCACATCATATGGCCCATGGAGAAATACATGAGCGGAATCAAAAGAAGAACGGAGCTCAACAGACGGCGTTTCATGACCGGTGTTTCCTTGTCTTTCAGCATCTCTTCGTATTCTGCTGTGGAAGCCGACTGTGATGTGCTTCCCTTCTCGCCTTTTTTCGACGCACCGTATCCTGCATTTTCCACGGCGGCAATAATCTCTGCCGGGGAGGCCGTTCCCTCCACGCCCATGGAATTTGTCAGAAGGCTGACTGCGCAGGATGTGACACCGGGTACCTTTGACACGGCTTTTTCGACACGGGTCTGGCAGGCGGCGCAGCTCATGCCGGTTACATTGTACTGTTCCATCGTATGTCTTCCTTTCTGTAGTTCTGGATTTTCTATTTCATATACCCTAATGGGGTATCTTGTTTTCTTCTACACTATATACCCTGTCCGGGTATTTTGCAAGTGTTTTTTCAAAAAATTTCCACTTCTCTTCTGCCATCCCCCGCACAATCCGGCCGGACCATCCTCAGAAATCCCTTGACAACCCGGCGCATGTATTTTATATTGAAGCAATCATGGATGATTTTTTCTTCTTCATCCTTCGGAGGTTTTTATGATTACATATGATTATTATCGCATTTTTTACTTCGTAGCACAATATCACAGCTTTACAAAAGCCGCGGAAATTCTGAAAAACAACCAGCCCAACATCACACGGTGCATGAACAATCTGGAAAGTGAGCTTGGCTGCAAACTTTTTATCCGTTCCCACCAGGGTGTCACACTGACAGCGGAGGGCGAAAAGGTGTATGAGCGTGTGGCCGTTGCCTACGAACAGCTCCGCACGGTTGAGGAGGAGCTGGCTCTTGAGCGGTCTCTTGAGAGCGGCCTTATCACAATCGGTGCGAGCGAGACGGCACTTCGTCTGATGCTGCTCTCCCGCCTGGAGCACTTCCACACCCGCTATCCGCACGTCCGCCTGCGCATCTCCAACCACTCGACGCCGCAGGCCATCCAGGCGCTCGAAAACGGTCTGGTCGACTTCGCAGTCGTCACAAGCCCGGTGGAAATCCGCAAACCGCTGCACAAGATCCCGATTTTCCCATTCCAGGAAATTCTGATCGGCGGATCGAAATATGCATCCCTTTCCGCAGAGCCGCATCATCTCGGCGAATTGTCAGAATATCCTTTTATCTCGCTTGCCAAAGACACCGGCACGCGGGAGCTGTACGCCGAGTACTTTCTGAATCACAACCTCGCCTTCCACCCCGATATGGAGGCGGCGACGACGGATCAGATTCTTCCTATGGTCGAGTATAACCTCGGCATCGGATTTTATCCGGAGGAGCTGGCACGCGATGCCTTAAAGAGCCGTACCGTCTGTCGGATTCCGCTCATCGAGGAGGCCCCCAAACGTGAAATCTGTCTTATCATCAACCCGCGGCAGCACCAGAACGCGGCGGCAAAAGAGCTGATCGAGGAGCTTCTGGAACGCGTATAAGATTTTATGAACTTTTGTTTGAAACAGAAAAAGACCCTGTCTACCGGCGAACGGAACATCGCTGCTCCATCCTTCCCGTATACAGGGTCTCTTTTTTATTTATGCCTGCTGTCCGGCAATCTGCTCTTTTTTATGCGGCATGGCAAATACCATCGCCGTGTAGGAAAGCATTGCGCCTGTGATGTAGAAGAACATCAGAAATCCGCTCCGGTTCAGCACAGCGATGCGGACAATTCCAATCCAGAAACCGACGTTGGACGCCAGGGAGAACACACGCGCAAACATCATGTTTTTCTCCTCACCCTTTGCCAGGCGGACGATCAGCAGCAGCATGGCCGCTGAAAAGAATAGTGTCATACAGCACTCCAGAAATACTTCCATTTTTTCAGCCTTCTTTCTTCACTCTCTCTTATTTCTCAGCGGTACTTTTCCAGTGACATCAGAAGGAAGCTCACCAGAAGAAGTCCGCAGGAAATCCAGATTACATGGATTCCATACAGCATGGAGAACACGCCTCCGATTCCGGCGCCGATGGCGAAAGCCAGAATCACGCCGAAATAGTATCCGGCCTGACGGAGCTGTTCTTTTTTCTTATCCCGCATATACATAGACAGCGCTGCGGTTCCGCTTCGCAGGTTTCCGATGCACATGGTGCTTGCATACGAATAACCGCCGACCTTGCGGAAGGTCTGTACCTGAATCGCGCACGCAAACGATACAAGCATCGCCGCGAGCATATTATAAGAAGACGGAATAAATCCGACGATCGCAAGGATCACAATTTCCGCCGCGAGAAGTACCTGCCGCCAGTGCAGCCTCTTTGCATACCGGTAATGCTCCTGGAAATTTTCTGCCAGAAATACACCCATCGCAAAAAAGAGGATCGGGAAGAGATACCGAAGGCCTGCCGTAAAGTTTCCTTCCAGAAAATTCTGGCTCATCAGCACAACGTTTCCCGTCTGGGCATTTGAGAATACTTCATCTCTGCAATTGTACGTGTAGGCATCCTGAAAACCGCCGGACAGCGCCAGAAACATACTGTTGATAAATGCTTCCGACATCTGATTTTCCGAGAGCAGGCGTCCTACAAGGCTTGCTTTCTTTTCCATAAATTTTCCCTTTCTTTCAACAGACGGCCCGGCTTTTTGGTGCCTGCCGTTTTGCTTCCCTTATTATAACCGCCCGCTTTTTGAGATGGAAAAACGGATATCGTATTATGCTCATATATTTTTCATATGACTATATTGATTTAAAATCATTTTAATATGATACACCGTAAAAAATGGAGAAATTTTGTCACTTTGCACAAACAAAATTTCTCCCTTTTTGTAAATTGTCTTTATTGTTCTAAAATTTTCTTACTTTCTTCCTCTCTGTTTCTCACTCTGCTCGCGGTGGTACTGCAGCGTGTAGAGCTGGTAATATCTTCCCTGCGCTGTTAAAAGCTCCTGATGCGTTCCATGCTCCACGATTTTTCCGTGGGACAGTACGATAATCTCATCCGCATGCTGGATCGTCGAAAGACGGTGCGCTACGATCAGCATCGTTCCGATGTTCTTCATCTTTTCCATGGAATCCTGGATCAGAAGCTCGGTTTCGGTGTCGATGTTCGCCGTCGCCTCGTCAAGGATCATGACCGAAGGCTTATGGATGATGGTACGCGCAAACGAGAGAAGCTGGCGCTGTCCGGCGGAGAAGTTGTTTCCTCTCTCCCGCACCGGCTCGTCGAGGCCGTGATCCAGCTTGTTGATAAACTGGTCAGCATTCACGTAATGGCAGACGTCCATGATCTCCTCATCGGAAATCCCCTCCTCACGGAGAATAATGTTGCTACGGATCGTTCCCGAGAACAGGAAGACATCCTGCAGCATCTGGCCGAATTTTTTCCGCAGGGAATCGATCTTGATCTTTCGGATGTCGATGCCGTCGATCAGAATCTCACCCTTCTGGAACTCGTAGTTCCGGCAGATCAGGGAAAGAATCGTCGATTTTCCGGAACCGGTGGAACCCACAAATGCGATTGTCTCTTTCGGGTTGACGTGGAATGAAACGCCTTTTAACACCCACTCGCCCGGGATATAGGAAAACCATACGTCGCGGAACTCAATTTCGCCCCTGATGTCGGTAAGCTCGATCGCATCCGGCGCATCCTGCATTTTTGGCTCGAGATCCAGAATCGAGAATACTTTCTCGGCGGATGCAAATGCGGACTGCAGCCAGTTGAACTGCTCCGCCAGGTTCTGGATCGGGTTGAAGAATTTTGAAATATACATGTAAAAGCTGACGATCATACCGCTGGTAAGCGTCTGGCCGAGGAACGACATTCCCTCCAGATAGCCCTTGCCGCCTAAATACAAAAGGCAGAGCACGGAGCTGATATACAGCATGTAGACGAGCGGACGGAAAATACCAAACACGAAAATCTGCTCCTGCTGTGCGCGGCCGAGTGCGTTGCTCTTGTCGGTAAACTCGCGCATCTTGGCATCCTCGCGGTTGAAGATCTGTGTGATTTTCATACCGGAAAGGTTCTCCGACAGATACGTATTGATGTCCGTAGTACAGTCTTTTACTTTTCGGTGTGCTCTTCGCGAGAATTTGCGGAAAATAATCGAGAACAGCACGATAAACGGCACGAAGCAGAGCACCATCAGCGTTAGCTCATAGTTCAGAAACAGCATCGCAATCAGAATACCGATGATCACGAAGAAGTTCTTCAGAAGATTGACCAGAAGGTTGGTGAACATCAGTGAAATCGCGTTCGTATCGTTTGTCGTTCTCGTGACAAGCTTTCCGACCGGAATCTCATTTAACTGCTCGTGGGAAAGGCGCTCGATGTGGACGAACAGATCCTCCCTCATATTGGAAATAATTTTCTGACCCGTCTTCTGCAGAATCACGGCCTGGAAATACGTGCACGCCATCGAGACAAGAAGGATTGCCGCATAGCCCGCTACCCACAGAAACAGGGCATTCAGCGCGAATTTTCCAACGACGAGCTCCTCAATTTTGCCGACGATCAGCGGCGAAATGATATCGTACGCGATCGAAAACAGCATCAGAAAACCAACAACGATAAACTGGCGGTAAAACGGCTTTGCGTAATCCATCAGACGCTGCATGATTTCACTGTCTTTCATGTTCCGCTCAAAGCCGGTTTCTTTTTCTCCATCTTTCACTACAAACGCGGCCACAATCAGCAGGGTGGAAATCACGCCGATGATCGCGCCGACCCAGAGAATCGGATAATAATTGTGCATTTCTACTCCTCCCCCGCTTCCTCTTCAAGTTTCTGCAGATCGACCATCTTGCGGTACGCCGTGCAGGTCCGGTACAGATCCTCGTGTTTTCCGACTGCATGGACTTCTCCGTCCTCGACGAACACGATCTTGTCCATCTGCTCCACCGTTGAAATCCGGTGTGCGATCAGAATTGTCGTCAGTCCCTCACGTTTTTTGAGATTGTCGAGAATCGTGCGCTCTGTTCTGGTATCGACCGCAGAGACGGAATCATCGAGAATCAGAATCGGTGCGTGTTTCATCAGCGCACGCGCAATCGAGATTCGCTGCTTCTGTCCGCCGGAAACCGTCACACCGCGCTCGCCAAGAACGGTGCGGTAGCCCTCTTTGAACTCTGCGATATTGTCATGGACATCGGACATCATCGCCGCATCCTCAATGGCCTCCTGGTTTTCGTCATCAAAGGCGAAAGAAATATTGCCGGAAATCGTGTCGGAGAACAGGAAGTTGTCCTGCGGCACGTAGGCACAGCCCTCACGCACGGAGTGGATGGAAACGGTGTTGACATCGTGGTCATCAATGAACAGCGTTCCGTCCGGCACGTTGTAGGTGCGGAGCAGCAGATCGACGATGGTCGTTTTTCCGGAACCGGTCTTTCCGACGATGCCGACACTCTCGCCCGGCTCAATGGTAAACGATACGTTTTTCAGCACATCGTACTCCCCGTCTGGATAGCGGAAGGTCAGATTGCGGAACTCGATTTTTCCATGGATGGACGGCAGATCCTGCACACCGCCGCGGTCCTTCACATCGACTTTTGCGTCAAGCAGTTCCGTAATACGGTTTAAGGACGCTTTTCCACGGGATGTCTTCTCAATCAGCATGGAAACCGCCATGATCGGCCATACAACGGCCGAGAAATAGCCGATATACTCGACAAGCTGGCCGGCGTCGAAGCTTCCGCAGTAAACGAGATAGCCGCCGTAGCCTAAGATTACGCAGATAACGGACTCGACGAACAGCGTTACCATAATGTTCAGCAGTGTGGAAATTTTGGTATATTCTACGTTGATGTCCTCGTTCTCGCGGTTCAGTCTACGGAACATCATCAGCTCTTTCGTCTCTTTGACGAATGCTTTGATGACAGCAAGACCGGAATAGTTTTCCTGCGCGAAATCGGACAGCTCGGAAAAAGCCGCCTGGCGCTCTTCCCACTTTTTCATCAGGTATTTGCCGAGCGTTGTACCGGCGGCCATCAGAAATGCCATCGGGATCATGGAAAGGCCGGTCAGGAAGTGGTTCATGCGCCACATTTTGATCACGGCAAGCAGGCCTAAAAACAGCGCATCGCAGAACATCAGAATACCGTCGCCGAAGCACTCCTGCACGGTATCGAGATCGTTCGTGTAAAGACTCATCAGGTTTCCGACTTTGTTGACCTGATAATACTCCTGGGACAGCTCCTTGCTGTGCGCGAACATGCAGGTACGAAGATCGGTCACCACGCGGATTGCGGAGCCGAAAAAGCAGACTCGCCACAGGAAACGGCCGACTACCATGACGATAATGGTAATAATCATGGGCCGGCAGACCTGATCCAGCAGAAATTCCATATCAAACACCGCCGCCTGGCCGTTGACCAGAACAGGGTCGCCGTTCATGCCGTTGATGACCATGCGGTACAGCTCCGGTATGAAAAGCTGGAAATAATCTACGAGAATCAGCGCTGCAAGACCGAGAATCAGAATGGGCGCATTCTTCAGGTAGTATTTGTTAATGTACTTTCCAAATATCATATATTTTCTCCCTCTTTTTGTTTTTGCCATTGTCTGCTATGATCTTTCTGACCATAACAGTCCTTCCCTTTTCCAAAGCGTTTTCGCCCCGGAATGCCTCCTTTCTTCTCCTGCATTTCACAGCTCCGATGCAATTTTAACAGAGATAAACAGAAGGAACTGGACTTTGAAAAATCCAATTCCTTCTGTTCCAATTCACATTCCTGCTCCAAAAGCGTTCCGCTTCTTCTTTGCAGGACACCGTTGTCCTGTGAATGTTTGTTCTATTTTTTAGTATACGGTTCTTTTTCTCTCCCGTCAAGCATTTCACGCGTTTTTCTGTTTTCTTTTTTATTTTTTGCCGTTTTCCGCTTTTTTTGCGCAAAATCTGCGCATTCCGGTTAAAACACCCAAAAGAAGAAGAAGGCTGACGCCAAGTGTGATCCACCACGTTCTGGTCACGGCTGCAATCAGATATCCCACCAGGCAGACACACGCTGTAACGGCCGCATACTGCATCTGCGTCGATACGTGGTTCAGATGGTTGCTCTGCGCACCCGCACTTGACATAACCGTCGTATCCGAGATCGGCGAAATATGGTCACCGCAGACCGCCCCTGCCAGGACGGCGGATACCGAGATAATCATCATCTCCAGATTTGTTCCGGCGGCGAACATGCCCGTTGCAATCGGCACAAGAATCGCGAACGTTCCCCAGGAGGTTCCCGTCGAAAAGGAAAGGAACACCGCCACGGCGAACAGCACCACCGGGATAAAAATACTTGCGGATGCATGGTCTCCCACGACGCTTCCGACAAACTGGGCCAGGCCCATCGCATCACCGACGCCTTTTAAGGTCCACGCAAAGACGAGAATCGTAACCGCCGGAACCATCAGCTTGAAGCCCTCGGACAGGCTGTCCATAAAGCTCTTGAAGGTGATGACCTTCCGCGGCAGATACAGCGCCATCATAAACAGGATCGTCACGACGGAGGCAAAAATCAGACTCGTTTCTGCATCACATCCTGCGAACGCGGAAATCACATTGTCCGCGCCGCCGAGGAAGCCAGTGTAAACCATCGCTCCAATCGCTGATACAATCAGCACGGCAACTGGGAGCACGAGGTCGATGACTTTTCCGTTCGGATTGACCTCCTGCTCGGAAACCTGCTCAAACTCCTCGCCTCCGGTCGTGAAAAGATCACCTTTGGCGGCATTATCCTCGTGGAGCTTCATCTGACCAAAATCAAAGCCGGTGTAGCAGATGTAAAAGACCATCGCAATTGTAAGGATCGCATACAGGTTATACGGAATTGTCCGCAGAAACAGCTGGAATCCGCTGATTCCCGCATCCGCCGGCACATACGAGTTGACGGCTGCCGCCCAGCTTGAGATCGGCGCGATAATGCAGATCGGCGCTGCGGTGGAGTCGATGATGTATGCGAGTTTCGCGCGGGAAACCTTGTGGCTGTCCGTGACCGGGCGCATGACAGAGCCGACTGTCAGACAGTTGAAATAGTCATCCACAAAAATCAGAACACCAAGCCCCATCGTTGCCAGAAGCGCACTCCGCTTCGTTTTGATCTTCGTCCCCGCCCATTTTCCATACGCCGCCGAGCCGCCGGATTTCGCCATCAGCACGACAACCATGCCAAGCAGGATATCGAAGATCAGAATGTTGATGTTCATGCTGTTCCGTAAAATTTCAAAGAAGCTTGTGAACGCATCCCACGGATGGAAGCCGGTGTACAAAAGGACACCGACTGCCGATCCGATGAACAGGGAACTGTAAACTTCTTTTGTTACAAATGCAAGCAGAATTGCAAGCAGCGGCGGGACGAGTGCCCACCAGGTTCCGATAAACATTGAACCATTCATGTCGTCTGTTTTCCCTTTCTGCTGTTAAGTTCGTTTACACTTCCGGCGTCACAATTTTTCCAGCTACTGCACATGCTGCCGCTGTCTTTGGAGATGCCAGATAAATTTCAACTTTAGAAGTACCCATTCTTCCAAGAAAGTTTCGGTTGTTCGTTGCTACAACACGCTCGCCGTCAGAGAGGATTCCGCCCGCTCTTCCGCAGCACAGACCGCAGCCTGGATGTGTAATCATGGCGCCTGCCTCTGCCAGTGTATCGAGAATGCCCATTTTGCTTGCCTGCAGATAAATCTTGCGGCTTGCCGGTGTTACGATCAGTTTTACGTAGTCGGCTACTTTTTTGCCTTTTAAAACCTCGGCTGCCGCCTGCAGATCCTCGAGACGGCCGTTCGTACAGGAACCGATGAAGACCTGATCGATCGGGGTTCCCTCGAGAACGCTGGTATCACGGATCTTGTCTACCTGGGACGGGCATGCCATCACCGGCACGAAGTCCTCAGCACGGTAAGTGATAGTGCGCAGATATTTCGCATCCTCATCGCCTTTTAAGCTCTTCTGATAGTCATTGAGTTCGATCTCGCAGTATTCTGCGGTCTTCTCATCCGGGGTAAAAAGTGCACATTTGGCACCTGCCTCGATCGCCATGTTGGCAATCGTCATACGGCTTGCCACGGTCATATTTTCTACGGTGCTTCCTGAGAACTCCAGTGCGCGGTACGTTGCGCCGTCTGCACCGAGGTCACCGATCAGACGCAGGATAATGTCTTTTGACATCACATTTTTCGGCAGCTCGCCTTCGATGACAACTTTGATCGTCTCCGGCACTTTGATCCACATCGTACCTGTTCCAAGGATGCTCGCCATCTCTGTGTAGCCGATTCCGGAAGAGAATGCACCGACACAGCCGTATGTCGTCGTGTGGCTGTCGGTTCCGAAAACAACGTCGCCCGGTTTTACGTAACCTGCCTCTGTCATTAACTGATGGCAGATTCCGTCGCTTCTGTGTACGTTTTTCATGCCATATTTCTTTGCAAATTCATCGCCTTTGTGGAAATGTCTCGTATCGTCCACCTGGCTTGCCGGAACGAGGTGGTCGTAGATCAGAACGACTTTATCCGGGTCCCACAGTTTGGTAAAGCCCATCTCCTCGAATTTATCGCCGACAAACGGGATGAAGATATCATGAATCATGACTCTGTCCACGTTGACCGTCACAATGTCGCCCGGTTTTACGTCTTTTCCGGTGTTGTGGCGGATGATTTTTTCAATTACTGTATTGCCCATCGTTTCTTCCTCCCGCTCTTAGTCCAGTCCGTTGCGCTTGCGCATTGCCTTTACCAGGCCGCCTGCCTGAATGATATCCATCAGGTTCTCCGGCAGAGCTGCGATCGGGTATGTTTTTCCGTTGTAATCGACATGCTCATTCATCTTGACGGTGATGGTGTCGCCCTCTTTGATATCGTCGTGCAGATCCGGCTGCTCGATCAGAAGAAGACCGTTGTTGATAGAGTTGCGGAAAAAGATCCGGGCAAAGGACTTCGCGATGACGCAGGAAATGCCGAGCGCCTTGATGATCTCCGGTGCCTGCTCTCTCGAGGAGCCGCAGCCGAAGTTCTTTCCTGCCACGATGATGTCGCCCTTTTCAATCTGTCCGGCCAGTTCCGGGCGGAGCGGGGAAAAGCCGTACTGTTTCATATCGTCAATTGTCTTTAAAGCAAGATACTCGGTCGGGATAATGATATCGGTATCAATATCGTCTCCAAGCACCCATACTTTTCCTGTAAATGCTTCCATATGTTTATTCTCCCAAAAATATTATGTATCCCTCAAAGAAAATGGTCAGATCTGATCTGCCGTCGCAATCTTTCCGGCAATCGCGGATGCGGTTACCGTAGCAGCGGATCCCAGGTATACTTTGGAGCTTGGATGACCGGCACGGCCCTTGAAGTTACGGGTTCCGGTGCTGATCAGCACTTCGTTCTCGCCGATGACACCCTGGCAGCTTCCCCAGCAGACGCTGCAGTTCGGGTTCATGACGATGGCTCCGGCCTCCATGAAGGTGTCGATGATGCCTTCTTTTAATGCCTGACGGTAGATCGTCTGGCTTGCCGGAACAACGAGGAAACGGACACCCTCTGCGACCTTCTTTCCGCGGATGATCTCTGCGCCGACACGGAGGTCTTCGATTCTTCCGTTGTTGCAGGAACCAAGGAATGCCTCATTGATTGGCGTTCCGCACGTTTCCTCTGCCGGAACAACGCGGTCCACAAAGTCTGGCTTTGCAACAACCGGGCGGACTTTGGAGAGGTCAAAGGTATACTCTCGGACGTATTTTGCATCCGGGTCGCTGTGGAAGACTTCTTTTGGCTCTCTTCCGTGCTCTTTCAGGTATTCCATGGCTTTCTCATCTGCCTCAAAGATACCGGTCTTGGCGCCGGCTTCGACTGCCATATTACAAAGTGCCATACGGTCACTGATGCTCAGCGTTTTTGCACCCTCACCGGTAAACTCCATCACCTGGTAGTTGCATCCGTTTGCGCCGACCTCGCCGATGATGGTGAGGATCAGGTCTCTCGCATAAACGCCCTCCGGCAGTTTTCCTACAAGATTGAATTTTACGCTTTCCGGTACGAGTACCCAGGAAGTTCCCGTTACCATGCCGTACAGGAAATCGGTACAGCCGACACCGGTGCCGAATGCGCCGAGTGCTCCGTAAGAGCAGGTATGGCTGTCAGCGCCGAAGATCAGCTCGCCCGGGCGGACATAGTTCTCGATCATCACCTGATGGCATACGCCTTTTCCTTCCCAGAAGTCAATGTTGTTCTCTCTTGCAAAATCACGCATCTTTTTCTGGGATGCTGCTGTTTTCGGGCTGTCGGACGGCACGTTGTGGTCGACGATGAAAACGAGCTTTTTCGGATCCGCAATGTGCGGGTGGTTTAATTTGTTGCGGTACATATCAACCGTCAGATGAGTTGTTCCGTCGTTGCTCATCAGACGATCCAGTGTTACGGTGTGGATATCTCCCGGTTTTACTTCCGGAACGCCGGCTGCAGCGGCGATAATTTTCTCTGCAATTGTCATTCCCATGGTTCTTACTCCTCCTCGCGGTTCAAAGAGGCAATCAAGCCTCCCTGATTCAGTATGTTCTGCATATATTCCGGCAGTTTGGTGCAGGTGTACGTTTTGCCGTTCACCTCTGCGGTTCCCTCGGACATATGGAGGACCATGGTGTCCCCGTCTTCTACGGCATCCGGCAGGTCTTTACAGACAATCGCCGGCAGACCGATGTTGATGGCGTTGCGGAAAAAGATTCTGGCAAAGGATTTTGCGATAACAGCCTGTACACCAAGTGCCTTTAAAACGCCCGGTGCCTGCTCTCTTGAGGAACCACAGCCAAAGTTTTCTCCTCCTACGACAAAATCTCCCGGTTTTACTTTTTTTGCAAAGTCCGGATCTAACGATTCAAACGCATGACCTTTCATCTCATCCAGATTCGGCAGAAGCAGATACTGGGATGCGATGATCTGGTCTGTATCAAGGTCATTATGAAATTTAAAAATTTTACCCTGTTCCATTTTCTTTCTTTCGTTCCTTTCGCATAAAAATTCTGACGAATCTTATTGTATCACAAAAGATATAGTTTGCAAAAGAGAAAATAGCAAAAAAAGCAGACCGCCGCACCAAAATTCCGGTACGACGGTCTGAAAGTCTGTTTTAGTGGGTAGTTCCCATTGCTTCTTCTACTTCTTCTTTGTTGGTTACGACTGCCTCGATGCAGTATTCCAGAGATTTTGCAATCGTTTCCAGCGGCATGCTTGCCATGGTGCTTGCTTTTCCGACTACCTGCTCGCATGCGAACGGTACGTGGATGAAGCCTGCGCGGATGTTCGGATATTTCGTTGCGCACAGGTGAAGCACATTGTACATGACGCAGTTGCATACGTAGGTGCCTGCGGTGAAGGATACGTGGCACGGAAGGCCGTGTTCGCGGACGTTCTGAACCATTGCTTTGACCGGAATCGTTGCAAAGTATGCGGTCGGGCCGTCTGCCTGCAGCGGTTCATCGGACGGCTGCTCTCCGGCGTTGTCCGGGATTCTTGCGTCTGCAAGGTTGATGCCGACTTTCTCTACGGTTACGCATGCGCGTCCGCCTGCCTGTCCGACATCGATGACAACGTCCGGATTGTGCTCTTTGATGGCTGCTTCCACGCAGGAAATACTTCTGGTAAACTCGGTCGGGATCTCAACTTTTACGATCTCTGCTCCGGCGATGGTATCCGGCAGAAGTTTGATGGCCTCGAATGCCGGGTTCACGCTCTCTCCTCCAAATGGGTCAAATCCTGTTAATAAAACTTTCATCGTCTTTTCTCCTTTTGTCTCTTAATTTTTGTCTCCTGGTTCTGTCCTTTAGTATAACACAGGCTCGGGTGCAATAATCTTTCCCCGGTCCATAATCTGACGGTTATCGGTAAAAATATCGGGTTCCCGGCAGACCAGGTCGAAGTGGCCTTTCGCATTCTGCACGCCGCCGAGCGCGATATTGCGTCCAAGCCCTACGTGGAAAGTTCCATACGCGGATTCATCCTCAATGTAGCAGTTGCCGAGGCAGTTCGAGCACGAATTCAGTCCGATGCCAAGCTCTCCTGCGATATAAATCCGTGGATCGAAATATTTCTCCATATACTTCTTTAAGCGGATGCCGGTCGGTGTCTCCTCGATATCGACATATGTTGTAACTGTAACCAGCGGTTGGATTCGTCATCCAAAATCCGCCGTTTTCCGCACTGCATCATGAATTCAATTCTACTAAAATGTTCAAAAGATATCAACCTGTTTCTGATTTTTCTATGAAATTTGCACAATTCTTCCAATAAAAATCAATTTTGCGTCCGTACTGTCTGAAAATTTTGCAGAAAATTTCTTTTTCCTCAAAAAGAAAAAGAGGCGTTCACAGCCAGCAGAAACATTTCTTTCCTGCGGACCGTGACAGCCTTTTTGCCGTCTTTCTTTTTCTTATTTCCAGACCGTATCGTAGTTGATCGGTTTATAGAATGCTTTTTCCCGGCTCTCATGATCATCCGGACGGTTGCCGAGAAGCCACATGGTTTTAGTTGCGACTGCCTCCGGGGTCATATCGTATGACTCGAGAATGTTGCACAGGGTTTTCATCTCATGGCCGACTTCATAGACGGTCATATCGCTTCCCTCGTGAGAAACCTGGGTACACATGATGATGAGTTTTTCCGGGTACTTCTGGCAGAGCTCGTAAAACGGCTCCTTGATGCTCGCCGGAATACCGCCGACACCGAAGCTCTCCACAATGATCGCATCGTAGTGCTCAAAAATCGCCGGAAGCAATACCGGGCTGATTCCCGGGATCAGTTTCAAGAGAAAAACGTTATCGCTTAAGTTTTCATAAAAACGAACCGGCTTTTCATACGGCAGCATCGGCAGATACCGCAGAATCCTGCGGTCCTGTATTACCGCAAGGTACGGGAAATCGATGCTGGAAAAGGCATTGTAGCTCTTCGTCCGCACCTTCTTCGCGCGCGTTCCCGCGATGACTTTTCCGTCGAACACAATCTGTACACCCTGGGATGCATCATCACAGGCGTAATAAAAGCTATCGGACAGGTTTGTCTTTGCATCCGTGATATCCAAATTGATCGGTCGCTGTGCTCCGGTGATGACGATCGGCTTTTCCGAATTCTGAATCATATAGGAAAGCGCCGCCGCGGTGTACGCCATCGTATCAGTTCCGTGCGCGATGACGAAACCGTCGTAATCCTCGTAATGCTCCTTCGCCACTTTCACCAGCGTGCTCCAGTTCTCCGGAACCACATTCGAGCTGTCCAGATTAAACGGATTCACCGCCGTAATCTCACAGAGGCCTTCCACCTCCGGAATATAAGACAATAACTCCTCCGGCGTAATCTGCGGAGTCAAACCATTTTCCGTCTTCTTCGAAGCAATTGTGCCGCCGGTTGCGATAAATAAAATCTTTTTCAATGTAAATCACTCCTGTTTTCTCGTTTGGTAACAAGTTTTCTTTATCTTAGCAGACTTTGGGGACGGCGTAAATGATGAATTTGGGAATCGAGAAACCAATCCTTTCCATTGACGCGAAAAATTCCGTTTGCTATACTGAATTTTAGACACAGAAAATCCTTATCTACGAATTTTACATTCAGAAAGCCAGGCTTCCTATGAATCATGAAAATCATCCCGGTCATCCATATCTTTATTCTTTTCTTCTTGTTTTCGGTCTGACGCTGATCTGCGCTCTGCTTGCGGGATCTTCGTATCGATCGGAGCGTGAAAAACAGGAAGCTGCCGAACAGCGCAGAATCCAGGAGCTGCATAATGAATTTCTGACTCAGAAAGATTAAACACATGTTAAACATGCGTGAAACGCCCTTTACCGGCTACGCCTTCAGCAGCACCTTCTGCCCGCAGACCGGGATTTCCTCGAGATACTTAAAATACCACTTCTTCCTCCGCGCCGAATACCGCACCACCACCGGAATCCAGCAATTTTCCACTTTCAGATACACATACTGCCCGGAAGCCACTTCCACCTCGCCGTTCTGCTGCTCTACAAATGCACGGTTTTTCTTTATTTTTACAATGCCTTTCGTCATAATGATCATCCTTTCTGAACGGGTTTGAAAAGATACTCTACCTGTATTGTATGCAGAGGGGATAGGAAATTTCCACTTTTCAGGGGCAAAAAAACAGGACACGGGATTCCCCCATTGTCCTGTTATCCTTTTATCACACACCTGCTTACCCCTCAGCATCGTTCTGCTGCCAAACTTTATCGCTCGAATCAGAACAGCTGCCCCAGCAGTTTCAGCTTTTCCTTTTTGAGGAATGCGGCTTCAAATTTTTCAAAAGCTTCCGGGTTCTTGTCACAGATAAAACTCCAACGCCAGCTGCATGGCCGTTTCATCAGAATCCGCCAGCTTACGAAAAATCACCGCCATATATTTCAATGGTCCGCCCGCCAGATAATCATGATGAAGCTGCGCAAGTTTTGGATCGCGGTATTGTTCCAGCGTCAGCATTTTGCGAAAATTGGCAGAGAATGTTTCTTTCGTCCAATGCTCAAACTGCGCCATGCTGTAATCATGAATCTGTGCAATCGGGGTCTGCAGATAGAAGTGTAATGGGGTCTGGTACCAATGTGCAGCTCCTCGGTGTCCAGAGACGCATCCTTGTGATCGACTCTTCCGGCTTTCCGGATCTGGCCTGTCTGTGCTTTTTTCAGGCAGCCACATTCCCGGCAGCCCGACTCACTGATTATCGTAACACGTAACCTCTCTTTGTGAAACCCCGGAGTCAAAAGCAAAAAATCTCAAAACCAGTTGCTCTTGTTCTCCTGGTTTTGAGATTTTTTTATGCTGTGTATCTTTTATTTTTCACCCGCCATCGGCTGATGGTCTGCAATTTTCAGAAAAACAAATCCAAGTGCAAAGAAAACCGCCAGACATGCAACCGCTACGTTGATCGTTCCTCCCGCCAGCTTTACAACTGCAATGACTACAGATCCAAGGAAGGAAGCGCCCTTGGCAAAAATATCGTAGATGCCAAAATATTCTCCCGAATTCTCCGCCGGAATAATTTTAGAATAATACGAACGCGACAACGATTGAATTGATCCCTGAAAGCATCCCACTCCAAATGCCAGAATCGCAAAGTGCACCAGCGTCCGCAGTGTCAGCGCATAGAGGCAGATGACAAAATAGCCTGCGATGCAGATCAGAATCAGGGATACCGTATCTTTTTTCCGCGACAGTTTTGCAAAAAACAGAGATCCTCCAAAAGCGACAACCTGCGTGGCAAGCAGGAAAACAACCTGTCCGACCGTATTCAGGTTCAGATCGGTTCCGATGTTGATGCAGTTGTCAATGATGGTTCCTACCCCATCAATATAGAGAAAGAATCCAATCAGAAAGAAAAATACTTTCCGGTCCGAAACTGCGATTTTTTTCAGGGTTCTGAATATTTTTCCAAATGTCTGACCGACGGTAACCGTTCTCATTTCCACGTAATTCTTCTGCCGATACTCCTTCAGCAACGGCAGCGTCACCACCAGCCACCAGAGAGCCGTCACGCCAAAGCCAATCATCTTAGAGACAAAATCCGGCAGCACCCCGACCATATCCGGCCCCAGAATGTAAGCAATCAGTGCTACAAGAAACGGAATGCAGGATCCCAGGTATCCCCACGCATAGCCATAGGAGGATACCTCATCCATACGTTCCTCCGTTGTCACATCATTCAGCATGGAATCGTAAATCGTCAGCGATGCATTATAGCAGACTCTTGTCACAATATAAATGACCAGAAACAGCACCCAGCTCGTTGCAACGCCATTCAGCACACATCCTGTGATGCCAAGACCTGCCGTTGTGGTAAAAAAGATCTTTTTCTTATCCTTACGATCCGCCAGCACACCGCAGACAGGACCGATCAGTGCCACCACCACCGTAACAATGGAAATGGCAATCGAATAATACGCCGTCGCCTGATCCGAACTGATTTTTCCCGGCCCTGTACCGATTGCCAGACTCTTAAACCAGATCGGAATCAGCGAACAGGCAAGCATAATAAATGCCGAATTTCCCACATCATATAAAACCCATGCAAACTCCTGCTCCGTCAGATTTCGAAACACTTTTGTCCGATGAAGAGCCCGAAACAGACCACTCATACTACAATCCCCACTTTCTTTTATTTTGTCATGCAGTATCAGTGTAGCATAGATTTCTTGATATTCAAAGTATTTTTTGTATGAAAGTAGGCAAAATCATTTGCAAAACGCCAGTTTTCCCATCCTTCCATGATCCGCCGGAAATTTCACAGCAGATCATTTCGATTTCTCAGATTAATGCCGGTGTCTGCGCCAAAACGGAAAGGATCGCAATCACCGCAAAAATCACAGCAGCTGCCACTGCAGCAATCATAATTTTTCTTTTCATAGCATACCTGCTTTCTCTATCATGTTTGCGGAATATTTTGTTTTCGTAATCATATCTTTTTTTCTAAAGACATTATACCCTATGCATAGGAATACATCAAACTTTTCCAGTCCAGGCCATTTCCAGACAGCTTTTAAAAACAGTCTGGCATGACTCCAAACGATTACAGGCGCAGGCGGTCATAACCGTCTGCGCCTGTAGTCGTTTCACTTTTTTTGCAGATGTTTTATAAGAATCTGATTACTATTTTTTTATTTCTCTGCTATACTTATGCTAAGATACCAGACACGCTCTTGCACCGGCCTGGCAGTCCGTGCATTGAGAAAAAATAAGAAAGCAGAGGATCAAAGAGATGACGAAAATCCCAAACAGACTTCACAAATACGTGCCATCTATGCTGCTGTTTCTGCTGTTTGAAGCAGTGGCAGTTACGCTGTGGCTCACAAAGGACAATTTTTTCTATCTGCTGAATTTCAGCTACATCGGAGCCTGCCTTGGGCTTGGAACGGCACTGTTTACCGCCGGGAAACGGTATGCCCGGCATTTCGTCCAGTTGGCGGTGGGCAGCTATATGTTGCTGTACCTTGGCGTGATTTCCCGTGAAAATATGCAGATCGAAGGGTTCTGGTACTACCTGTTTCTCGGCGTTTTCGAAGCAGCAACTATCCACTACGCGGTTGCAAAAATTTTCGGACCGTTGCTTTTTGGGCGTGGCTGGTGCGGTTACGCCTGCTGGACAGCTATGGTGCTGGACTTTCTGCCCTACAATCAGCCGCAGAAGCCACGAAAAGAAAAGCTGGGCTTCCTTCGCTATGTGATGTTTCTTCTGTCTCTGGCGTTGGTGTCCGGGCTGTTTCTGATGCAGGTGGCACATCTGGAGCAAATCATGTTCTGGCTTTTCCTGGCCGGAAATGCGCTTTATTACCTTGTCGGTATTGTGTTCGCCTTCCTGTTTCAAGATAACCGGGCATTCTGCAAGTACCTGTGTCCCATTACGGTTTTTCTCAAACCTATGAGCTATTTCTCTCTTCTGCGCGTCCACTGCGATGAGGATAAGTGCGTCCATTGCGGGAAGTGTCTGCAGGTCTGCCCCATGAACGTGGAGGTTAATAAGGAAACCCGCAAGCGGAAAAACGGAACAGAGTGTATTCTCTGCTATGAATGCACGAAAGTTTGCCCCTCAAAAGCACTGCATTAACCGTTTTTCCTCATCCGTAAGTTTATTCCTCGCTTCGGCTGATTGATCATATATAGTACATTAATGATTGGAATTATCTATATCTTCTTTTAGCATTCTACTGCTACCTTAATTACACCATCTCTCTTACCTTCAAAGAGTTCATAAGCTTCCTCTATCCTTTCTAAGGGATAGGTGTGGGTGATAAGCGGCTCTGTGTTCAGTTTTCCCTCTGCAATCAACCGTAATGTTTCTTCACAGTCACAGCCATCCACTCCTCCGGTTTTAAAGGTAAGATTTTTTCCATACATATCCGGAAGCGGCAGGATCTGTGCCTGATCATAAAGAGCAACCACCGTCACCAGACCATTGGGTCTCGCGCATTCCCAGGCCAGACGGAAGGTAGCTTCCGCCCCCGCAACCTCCAGCACAACGTCAGCTCCCCCATGATCGCTGTTTGCCCGTACAAACGCTTCACACTTCTCCGGAGAAACCAACAAAATCTCCGGATAATGCTGTCGGATAAACTGCAGACGATTTTTATCCTTTTCACACACAATAATCCGTCTTGGTTTTTTCAGCATTACCGAAAGCAGGGTACAGATACCGGTGGGGCCGGCTCCGATGATCAGCACCGTGTCCTGCTCTGAGATCTCTGAAATACGCGCTGCCCAGTAACCGGTAGCCAGAACATCGCCCACCAGCAATGCCTGTCGATCCGTAACGCCATCCGGAATCTTATTCAGTCCCTGATCTGCAAAGGGTACACGCACATATTCCGCCTGGCCGCCATCGATCCGGCAGCCCAGCGCCCAACCGCCATTTTCATCTGTACAGTTATTCACATACCCTTTCTTGCAGAAAAAGCATTCACCGCAGAAGGTCTCCACGTTTACTGTCACCCGATCTCCCGGTTTTACCCTGGTAACTGCCTTTCCAACCTCTTCCACAATCCCCACCATCTCATGGCCAACCGTGATCCCAGGTACTGCCCGCGGAACGCTGCCATGCTTGATATGCAGATCGCTGGAGCAAATGCTGGCGAGTGTCACTTTGACAATAGCATCCCGCTCCTGCATCAGGGTCGGTTTTGGCTTCTCTCTTAATTCGAATTTTCCTTTTGAAACGTAGGTATACGCCTGCATATTTCTATTTTCCTCCACGTTTTTTATAATCCTCGTCTATACGTTTTTTCCAGTCTGCATTCAACGGGGCACTGCACCGGACAGAGCTGATTGCTTCGCTGACCACTTCATAATTCAACGCAGTTCCTTCGCTGTCGCACTGATAGTTGACTGCACGGTCTGCACCGATTCCGAACTGGCTTGCAGTCTCTACCGCGTCAATATTTGCACCGAGGAACAAAAACTCCCAACCGTATTTCGCTTTCTGCCGCTCGATCATCTGCTTCACTTTTTCGCTGTCATACCGGCGGCTGGCATTTTCCATTCCGTCCGTAGTGATTACAAACATGGTATGCTCCGGGACATCTTCCGGTCGTGCGTACTTATGAATATTTCCAATGTGATGAATCGCACCGCCGATGGCATCTAAGAGTGCCGTGCATCCGCGAACCGTATAATCCCGGTCAGTCATTGGTCGGATGTCCTTTACATCTACACGGTCGTGCAGGACTTCACTCACATTATCAAACAGTACCGTTGAAATCAGTGCTTCGCCCTCTGTTTTTTTCTGCTGCTCAATCATGGAATTGAATCCGCCGATGGTGTCCCGTTCCAGTCCGTTCATGGATCCGCTGCGGTCTAAGATAAAAACGATCTCTGTTAAATTCTTTCTCATATGCTTATCCTCCTAAAAGATCTCGCCCTTACGGGCTCGCTGTCGCAGTATTCGCCAAGGTTTCGAGCAAGCTCGAGCTTTGGCTCATTCCTCACGCAAATGACTGCTCGATTTCGTACCTTACAGCCATAGTATAGCGATTTTCTTTTGCGGAGTGGTCGCATGGAAAGCGACATTTCTTTTTCCTTATGCTCCGATCAGACTCTGGTCAAAGGCAAACAGTGCCTCGTTAATTTCATACACATTATAGTTTCCCCGTTCGACAAAATATTCTACAATGATGTCAAATTTACTCGAATGGGACAATGTGAATCCTGCCTTGCCGAGCATCTCCTGCATCTGGGCAAGCGGTAGCTCCAAAGCGAGGGCAAATGCCAGCACCGTAGGTTTGGATGGCTTATAGAATCTATCCGAACGGATTTTTGAGAAGAGCTTCCTGTCAATATTTGCTTTCTTGTAGCACTGTGCATCCGTCATACCGCTTTCCTCAATCTTTCGAAGCAGCATTTCTGAAAAGCTCTCATCCATCTGCCCCAGCGCCTCTTCCAGAGACTGACTACTGCAGGATTTACAGATTGCTTCGGGCGGCAGCGGGACAGATGCAGCTTCAAAGCAGGATTCCTCTTGCCATGCTTCGGAACACCGACTCTGTTCTGCCCTCCTGTCGGTATGTTCTTCCACATACCTGTCATCTATGTACACTGCGATGTCATCAAACAGCTTTCCGCTAATCTGATATGTCTTTCGGTCAAAAATAACGATATAGACCATCATCTCGTTTTCCAGCAGAAATTCGCTGATGGTATCGACTGCAACCTTCAGAGCCTGGTCTTTTGGATAGCCGTAAACACCGGAGGAAATCAGCGGAAAGGCTACAGACTGACAGCCATTTTCTTTCGCCAGATTCAAAGATGTCCGATAACAGGATTCCAGAAGCTCCTGCTCCCGATGCCTGCCATCCCTCCAGCGCGGACCGACTGCGTGGATCACATATTTGCAGGGCAGGCGGTATCCCTTTGTAATTTTTGCACTGCCGGTTTCGCAGCCATGCAGCGTACTGCATTCTGCAAGCAGTTCCGGTCCGGCCGCACGATGAATGCAACCGTCCACACCACCGCCGCCCAAAAGGGACGTGTTGGCAGCATTGACGATTGCGTCAACGTTCATTTTTGTAATATCGTTTCTGATTATTTGCAACGGCATGAAGCACCCCTCCCATTCGTTCAGCAGTTGAAAATCAACATTAGTAAATAGAATATCCCCTAACATAAGCTTCTTTAAAAACACTTTGATTCTTGACTCCAGGAACTTTATCGAGATATTCCATGTCATTACTTGCAATCTTAACTCTTTTTAAGTTAAGATGCAATATTTGAGTTAAAAGTAGTTGAAAATCAACATTATTAAAAATCATTTTCGAAAAAAGTCCGGTGTAGCATGAGCATTACACCCACACTGCACCGGACATTCCACATCATCAACTGCTCTGTCTATTTTCTTCTTCCTGCTCATGCAGCTGCTCTTTTTTCTACTCGTCCCCTTTCAGGATTTCTTTGCCACAATGTCAAGTGATGAATTAAAAAAAGACAAGCAACATCAAAGAAAAATTTCTTTCACAGCACTTGCCTTTTTCTATTATATTATCGTTATAAAAGCTCCTACTTGAATGCTTACAAACTGTTCTTCAAAATCTCCAATACCTCATCATGATTCAACACCTTATATCCACCTTCCATGATGATGGTTCCATTTGCAATACCATGTAACATTTCTTCTGTTGCCCCCAACTCATGGAGATTCATTGTAAGTCCCAGTTCTTTCATCCAAACTTCCATACAGGAAAGCCCTTCTCTGGCAACCTGTTCATCAGCTTTTCCAGCAGGATTGACCTCCCACACATTCACAGCAAAACGGCAAAACTTGCTAAGACCATAAGGCATAATATACCGATATTGAACTTATTATAAATGAATCTATATCACCTGAAATGTTTTCCATTTTCCGGACTTCTGCCTCCAGAAGAAAATGACCGCCCGAATGCTCCAGTCACAAACCATTGCAATAGCAATCCCGATCACGCCCATTTTCAAAACAATTCCCAAGAGCCATGATAAAAGCAGACGCACCGCTATCGTGGAGATAACCGAAACATACATGGTAAATTTCACATCACCCGCTGCCCGCAGCCCATTACTAAGCGCACCGGAAAAGGGATATGCTGCTGCATTAAACACGTTATGGATTAAAACCAGCCAGATTACAAGCCGTTTGGTCTCCGGCTGCAAAGCATAAAATTTCATAAAGAATGGAGTCAGAAGAAAAATCAAAAGATTCCATGCCGATGAAATCAGCAATGTGATTCTTGTCAATCTCTTAAAATAATGCTCCGCAGCATCTGCATTCCCATTTCCCATACACTGTCCAATGACCGTTATAAATACGGGACCCATAGCGACTCCCGCCAGCGCAGCCAATGACCAGATACTTTGTGCAACACCATTTGCAGCAATCTGATATGTTCCAAAAAGTGCAACGATACCGCTTAATGCTACTTTGACTAACTGGAATATACCGTTTTCCATCCCATTTGGAATAGCGATTTTTAGAATTTGTTTCATGAAATCCACATTCCACCGGAAAATCCACTTGCAGCGATAGAACACTTCATTTTTTCTCTGAAAACAAAGTACTGTAATCATCACGGCTGAAAATGTCCGAGCGATCAGTGAAGGGTATGCAACACCTGCAACACCTGCACGCAAAACAAATACACCAATGAAATTTCCAATAACATTGATGATATTGGAAATTACCGACAAATACATGGTCACACTGGTTTTTCCAATACTGCGAAAAAGGGCAGCGCCAGCATTGTAAACCGCCAATGCCGGATAGGAATATGCAGAAATCCTAAGGTATGTAATACAAGAGTGCATCACAGAATCTTCCACTTTACCGAACATCAGACGAAGCATCCCTTCATTTCCAATTAGAACCATCACTGCGATCAGTATGGAAAAAATCGCAGAAAATGAAAGAAGCTGACTGGCGGATTCTCCAGCGTCATCATTTTTCTTTCTACCAATATACTGGCTGATCACAACCGCCCCTCCAGATGCCAATGCTGTAAACAGATAAATAAAAATAGTATTGAACTGATTTACCAGTGAAACACCGGATACTGCCGCTTCTCCTGCGTAGCTGACCACCAGTGTGTCCGCCATCCCTACAAGCATTATCAGCAGCTGCTCTAAAAACAGGGGAATAATCATAGCCATCAACTTCTCGTTTGAAAACAGAGTTGTTTGCTGATTCACGCCTTTTCCTCCTCTTATTGTTATTTTTTTGTTTTACAGATCATATAATCGATTGCATCAAGTGACTGCTGCTTTTCATGTACCTCATCAAGCAATTTGTACCGATATTTTCGCAACATCCTTATCTGCATTTCTTGATCTTCGCATCCTGAAATTTTTGCGATTTCTTCTTTGCTTAATCCGGCGTTTATACGGGAATCATAATCCGGTTTCATGAAATGGCACTCCCTCCTCAATAAAAAATATAGGTGCAGAAATTAAAGCTGTTTGCTTTATCTCTACACCTATATTATAATTTTCTAATTGAATTATATCAAATACTTAGTTTTTATGGTTTGTCCATGCCTAAAAAGCATTGAATATGTTTGATGAATTTTGTGGTTGCTAAGCTAAACGGCTGACCACGTTTCCATGCTAATACACTTGTTGCTGTAAGTGGCGGATCAAGCGGTCTGAATGTAACCTTTGATTGATTCCAGAACGGTACAGCCCCTTCAATCACCAATGAATATGCCAAGCCTCCATTCACCATAATTGCGCTGTTCGTACTTAAATTGCTGGTAAAAACAATATCCAGTTTCTCATAGTAGTTACCAAACCAACTTGCCAACTCACTCTGCACATTCATACGCCTAGGAAGAATCAAAGGCAGTACAGACAAATCTTTTGCGCTTACCGTTTCTTTCTTGGAGAGTGGATCATCCGATTTCATCAGAACCACCCATTTTTCCCTTATATTCAAGCGAATAAATTCATATTTTTCCATATCAACCGGCTCAAGAAGCAAACCAATATCCAGTAGTCCCTTCTCCATTTGTTCCTTTACCAAATCTGCTGTGGCTGTAAAAATGTCAAAAGTAACACGGGGATATTTCCGACGAAAGGACTCAATTATTTTAGGAAGAAGTTGTACAGCAGCAATTTCTCCACACCCAATGGAAATTTTACCTTCCACCTGTTCCTCTTGCTCCACTAATTCTTTTTCTGTCTTATCTACAAGCTGCAAAATTTCTTCCGCACGACGGCGAAGAAGTATTCCTTCATTTGTCAATTTGATTTTCCGTGTCCCTCTATCAAACAGCTTTACACCAATATCTTCCTCCATCTGTGCAAGCTGACGTGAAAGTGTCGGCTGCGTGATATGTAAAACTTCTGAGGCTTTTGTGATACTTTCTTCCCTTACTACAGTCAGAAAATATCGAAGAACTCTAATTTCCACGAAAAATACCTCCCAAATTCATCATGCTTAATAAGTATATTTTAACGTATCTATACTCGAAAGGCAATAAAAAACATCTGCTCATCGTATGCTTACCGGTAATATAATTTTATGTAAAACTTGATAAACCCCTATCATTTAATCGTTCTGTCTACATTGTAGAGCGGGGAAAATCGAAAAACAATGGACGGAGTACAAGTCCTTCCAAGAGGGATAAGAAAACTTCTGAATGGGTAAACAGTGCTAAAAAAGGTTCTGACATTGAAGCACAGCTCCATGTCAGAACCCATTTATTTCACAAATTATTTTTTGGGGTTGCGTCTCCCAGTGTTTTCCGAGCCACGCACTTCCTCATGGTAAAAGTAATCCACAATGACCGGGTGCCCAGGCTCTGCCCGGCCGTAGGGCAGCTCGTTGTCCACGAAGGGACAGCTGTTTTCTTTCGCCAGCCGTTCCGCTTGATCCTCCAAACCACGGAAGTAGCTTCTGTCTCTCTTGTTGTAGATAGCGTTGTACAGCGGAACCAAGTCAGGATGTTTTTTACGTATATAGTCAAGGATGTCTTTTTTGAATCCGCCTCGCAGGTTTAGATTTTCCAGCCACACCAGGTCGCACTGATTTCTGACCTGATGGAAGATAGCCTCAAAATCCGTGATACCGGGAAAAACCGGAGCGATAAAGCATACGGTGCGGATACCTGCGTCATAAACCTGCTTCATGGCATCCAGCCGTCGCTTAATGCTGACGGCATTGTCCATATCGTTTTTGAAATCCTCGTCCAACGTATTGATCGACCAGGAAACCGTGACCTTTCCCAGTTCTTTCAGGAGGTCGATGTCACGGATTACCAAGTCTGACTTGGTACAGATGAGAATTTCTGCCTCACTGCCCCGGAGCTGTTCAAGAAGCTTTCGGGTGTTCTGAAACTGAGCCTCCTGGGGCAGATATCCATCGGTCACTGAACCGATGACTACGCGCTGCCCTTTGTATTTTTGCGGATTTTTGATTGCCGGCCAATGTTTCACATCCAGGAATGTACCCCACGGTTCGGTGTGCCCGGTAAATCTCTTCATAAACGAGGCGTAGCAGTATTTGCAGCCATGGGTACAGCCCACATAAGGATTGACGGAATAGCCTCCCACCGGCAGGGTGGATTTTGTCATAATATTTTTGGTTTCTACATCCTGAATCAGAATGCCGCTCTCTTTTACTTCTGCCATGTCTTTTGTTCCTCCAATACCCGGTAAAAAGCCGTGGGAAATTCTTGTACCATCTGTGCCTCTCCCATGATAGGTAGCAGATCTTCTTTCATAAATACAGGGATGCCAAGCGCATGGGCCTGATGTGTCAGGTTCCACACCCATTCCGGTTTCGATACGGCTTTGCCCTTCCTATGTCCGGTCTCAGTCCCAATGACGATCCACTCAATTTAATACAAACAGCCACCGCTGATGCCTCCTTACCGTTTTAAGATTTAGCCTTCTGCCGCAGGTGCAACTTTCCCGAAGCCGTTCCAGGCATACAGGCCCTTCTTGTCCTCATCGCCCAGGAACTTGTCCACCTGACAGATGTGCAGGATATGGTCGCCCACCTCCACCGACTGCTGCAAGGTAGCCACCATCGCCAGCCGGGTGTCCGCCGGAATCTGGATGTCGCTGCCCTCCACAGCCATCATCTCGATGTTGTTGGCGGCCGCCTTGTCGGTCTCGGCTCCGGTAGATGCTCCGCAGGCCATTACTGCGCCAGCCAGACTCTCGCCGGGAACAGTGACGACGACTTTGCCGGTCTCACGCACACGCTTGCCGGTGTGGGACTGTTTGCCAGTGGCGAAGCCCACCATAGGCGGATTGAAGGAGAGGTAAGACACAAAGCAAATGGGAGCCAGGTTCGTAGAACCATCCTCCTTTTTAGAGCAGATCAGTGTCAGCGGATTGGGGGAGGTCAGAACAGTAGCCTCCATAATGTTCAGTTCTTTCATAAAATTCAGACCTTTCTAAGAGATTTCAGTCGTTGACTGTATGGCCAACCAGTGATATATTTATTATATCTGATAGCAATTTTTGTTCAAGTACGCAAATTATTTATACCTGGTATCAAAAAATATACTGCAAAAGACGAGGAACGATCCAATTATGACTTATGAAGAATTCAAAGAAAAGGTTGGCAGTGTCATTCTAACCGGCGAGGGAAACTGCCCGGTCACGCCGGTGGTTCAAATGCTGCAGGGCAAATGGAAACTCCAAATTCTCTATGAACTGTGCATCAAGTGTCCTATGCGGTTTGGGGAACTGAAGAAGATGCTAAAGCCAATTACAAATACGGCGCTGACAAATGCCCTCAAAGAGTTGGAAGCCGATGATTTGATACAGCGAATCCAATACAACGAGATGCCCTTGCGGGTGGAATATTTCCTTACTGAGAAAGGTCGTGACCTGCTGCCGGTCTTTTACGCCATTTCCCAATGGGGAATGAAATATATACCATGATTCTAACTATATTAATATCTGTATGATAATAGCCGGGAGGCATTGACAATTTGAGTCAACTTCCCGGCTTTTTATGCATTCTCTACTGCTGCAAAGGATTCAGGAAGCAACCTGATTCATGAGAGTTGATAACTCCCACCGCCTGCAAATAGGCATAGATGATTATGGTCCCAACAAACTTCATGCCCCGCTTTTTCAAATCTTTTGAGACGGCATCAGATAATGGTGAGCTAACCTTGTCTACTTCTTGGATGATTTTTTTCTCTGTCCAATGCCATAAGTATCGGTCAAAACTGCCCCACTCTTGCTGTATCTTTTGAAACACTTGTGCGTTGACCACTGCAGCTCGTATTTTCAGCCGGTTACGGATGATTCCAGAGTCAGCTTGCAGAGCCGTCAATTTTTCTTCGCTATAAGATGCCACTTTCCGTAAATCAAACCCATCAAAAGCACGGCGAAACGCTTCCCGTTTATTTAAGACACATTCCCAGGTGAGACCTGCCTGAAAATTCTCCAAAATCAACATTTCAAACAGCATATGGTCATCGTGGACCGGTCTGCCCCATTCCTCGTCATGGTATCGCAGATAAGTGGTATTAGTTGGGCTCACCCAATGGCATCGAATCTTTCCGTCTGCCCATTGCATTTCTTACTCCGCCTCCAAGAGAAAAATAACAGGTCGGATGCCGTCTGGACATGCAAACACACCAATCGTATCATCATTGAGCCAAGTGCCAGACGGCTGAACCAGTTCCCCCAAGGATAACTGACGCACCATGGGAGCAATCACCTGCCAAGCAACGCCACACATCCCATCCGGCGGATTGATGCCATCGCTGTACAGCACTTGACCTTTCTGATGAAAAGGACGTTAGTGAGCAAGATAAATCGCCGGACATCCCACACGCAGTTTTAAATCTTTGTATGGCTTTTGCAGTGTCTGCATCATAGCACAGCACCGCGATCAGCTGCTTTTGAAAGGAACCGGCAAACAACGCCCACATTCCAAAGGGCATTCCAGCGTATTTCATTGCAGATACCTCCCGGCTTCCGCTTCCAGTGCCTGCCATACTGGGTAGGCTGCGCCGTTCGCATCGAAAAATTTCTTGAGATCCCGGTTCAGCGCACTCATTTCATCGATGGCGTTCATTGCGTGGTCGGAGGCGCAGAGCTTGCCCAGCGAGGTGACACACATCAGCTTGAAAAAGCGCAGGCAGGTCTTGCGGTATTTCTCCCCTTCAAAGTCTGCATCCTCCTTGGGCAGAATGGTGTGCCCGGCATCTCGGATGGCGCGGTATCCCTCGATGTTGGCATCCAGCACACGGTTCAGGTACGCGGTATCTCCCCTGAGCTTTTTCAGGTCGCCGTCTGTCTTATAGCAGGCGAAGGCC
This sequence comes from Blautia sp. AF19-1, assembly GCF_003479155.1. Lineage (NCBI taxonomy): Bacteria > Bacillati > Bacillota > Clostridia > Lachnospirales > Lachnospiraceae > Blautia > Blautia sp. AF19-1. Next base: position 22,598 of record NZ_QUGQ01000009.1, on the reverse strand, counting down.
GCAGGCATCACAAACGCGGCATGGCAGAGCAGATAGTCCTCCATGTTCGGCTCGTAAACAACCTTATATTTTGTGCCATGGAAGATGCGCCCGATCAACTGTTTATTGGAGGTTGCACCCGTCAGCTGCCCGATGGTAATCTTTTTCAGGTCGATGGAGACCACCCGGTCAGCCTCCCGATGCCCGGCAGAAAGCGCAAAGGCAAACAGGACGTTCTTTTCCGGCAGTGCCGCCGCCTGCGCCCTCGCCTGCACATTGTTCCCCACAAAAACGATGTTCTTCGTCCGGTTCACCCGCAGCGTGTCCAGAACGGAATCCAGCTGTGTATAGCGCAGGACTACAAAGATCACATCGTACATTGCATCCGGTGCAAGTTCAGTCACCACCGGAATGCGGCTGACCGAGGTGCGGAGTGAAAATTTGTCCTTGATCCGCAGGCCGTTCTGCTTGATCTCCGCAGCCCAGTTTTCCCGCGCAAGCAGAGTGACATCCTTTCCGGCGCGCAGCAGATTTCTTGCCAGATTGCACCCCAGAACGCCTGCACCATATACCAGAATTTTCATAGCTTGCCTCCAAATCCGATCTTCACGATCTGCATTTTCATCCCGTTGTCCCCGACCTTGGCGAGAAATCGGAAAAAGCCGCTGACGGAAGCGTCTTTCAGGTCGTTGTAGCCCATCATATAGCCCCTGCTGGATACTTGCAAACGGCTGTCCCATGGGGAAAGCTCGCTTTTCGCATCCGAAACCGCGAAATATGCTCCCACATCCTTGATTTTCGCCGTCCTGAGCCACGTTTTGGCGATCATCTTCACCGCCGTACGGTTGGCAGCATCAAAGACCAGCACTCCGCCTGGGAAAGCGTCCGCCATCCCCTGCACCAGTTCCCGAACCTGCTCCGTCAGGAAGTAATAGAACACCCCGGAGGCAAAGAACACCGCCCCGCCGGAGGCATCGATCTTGTCAAACCATGCGGGGTCTTTCAGGTTGCAGGGGATGTTTTGCTCCCGCTCCCCGGCGGGCAGCAGCTGCTGCCGCAGGGCAATCACATCCGGGAAATCCAGATTGTAGATCTTGTATCTGCCATTGTCGCAGGCTCTACCGGTGTTATCCAGCCCGCAGCCCAGATTGACCACTGCCGCGCAGGGGTGATTTTTCAGGTACGCCTGCACTTCAAAGGCAAGGTCATTCTGCCGCATGGCGACCTCCAGCGCACCGAAACGCTGCATCAGGCTGCGGGAATTTTTCTCTGCCTCTGAAAAGTCGTAGTCGATCTGGTCGATCAGACGCACCGCCGTTTCGTCCCGGTAAAGGTTCGGATACAACTCCGTACACAGCTTCCGTGAATACAGCGGGAGGATCAACGTCTCCTGCACGGTGTTTTTCTCGATTTTGTATTTCATATCGGGTCCTCTCACTTTCTGATAAACGGCAGCTTCGGCATACCGTCCTGTTCAGCGATAAATGCCAGCATCTCAGCAAAGCCCTTCGGATCACGAATCTGATATTGCATGTGATCGTATCCCTCAAATACGGGATAATTGCCGCAGGGATAGGCTTCTATCACCGCTTGACGGTATTTGAAATGATCTTCTATGCTGCCAAACTCGAAATAGAGATGCTTTTGCAGTTCTTCGGAAAGTGCTGGAAAGGGTTTATCCTCCAGGCTGTCCAGAATCTGTCGCCGCAAATTTGTGTAGGTCAGATTTTTCCCAGCGTCTATAAAATACGACTTTATGGAATCGTCGTCACACCACAGTATCTTTTTCAGCGTACCGCCCTTCGACCAATATAGGCTCTTGATGGCAAAATACAGAAACGGCGTCATGATACGGCGCGTGCCCTTTCCGATTTGGGCGAACTGCCCGCCGTCAAAGAAAGCGTGCTCCACGGGCAGCTTCGTCTGCGTCAGAAACGCCATGGCAAGGTCTGCACCAATGGAAGAAGCGACCACCATCGCCAGCCGCTCCACGCCCTGTCGATGCAGAAAGTCCTCCACCTGCCGTATTTCGTCCTGCTTGCTGACATATTTCTGCCCCTCGCAGTAAACGGTGGAGGTGGGCAAGATGCAGAAATATCGATCCTGCAAATACCTCGCAATCG
>NZ_QUGQ01000009.1:0-20486 GCF_003479155.1 Blautia sp. AF19-1 | reverse complement strand
CGATCCTGCAAATACCTCGCAATCGGTTCGCTGCTCGCTCCTGTCACACCCATTGCATGAAAGAACAGCACGGCAGGATTCCTCCTGTCGCCATATGTTTGAAGCAGCATTTCTATCACCTCATATTTTCATAAAAAGCATCATAATCGCCGCCAGTACTGCCGAAATGACCGCCATACCAATTGTGCCGAACAGCCACTTTTTGCCCTTATCCTTGGCTGTAATGTAGGGTTTCAGGTCTTCCGTTCCCGGAATTTCCCATGCGTTCGTATGTCCTACCCAATAGCCGTCAACCCAAAATCGGTCTATGAGATTCATAACGGACAGTATGACCAGCAGCTGCCAGAAGCCCTGAACGAAGCCCTTTGCGCCGTTGAGCGCATAGACGCAGACCAGCACATAGGCGATGTATCCGGGGACGCAGACAGCTTTAAAAATCAAAGCATTTCGCTTGATTTTCGCGTGTGTTGTAAGTCCCAGCGTTACGCACCGCTCCTGCACCTCCTGGCTGTAAAGATGCACCATGCCCACCGCGCCCTTGCAGATACCGATGGCGCAAACCAAAATGAGCAGAACGCCCAGCCCGATGCCTTCCAAAATCACCTGTAAAAGCATTACCGATTCCTCCTGAATCCCGCCTCATCCCGGTATTCGGGATGTCCCTTCAAGTACGGGTCTTTATCGCCGCAGATGGTGTAGTCGCATCGGCAGCCGTCCACGCAGGTGGTCGTTCGCACCAGCTTGGCATGGAGCAGTTCCATGGACGCATAGTCCACATTGCACAGGGCGGGCATGATGTCCGTAAGACCGTGCCGGATGGCGAACTCCGCCGCCGGACACGACGTAAACTCATAATAAATAGGCTTGCCGTTTTCGTAAGGCGCAACCGACATCTCGTAATCGTGCCATTTGTCGCAGCCGCTTTTCGCACGAACAAACGCCCTGTACATCAGCTTCCTCCAGAACGGCTTGTTGCAGTCCACGAATTTCAGCTTGCGGAAGGTCGGCAGGATCAGATTTTCCTCCATCTCTTCAATTTCACGGAACGAAGTAATTGCTTTGCAGACCACATAATAGCTCATGATGGCGATGCAGTCGTAGGTGCCGCCTACGCCGTTGTGAAAATTCTTTTTACCGCCGAGGTCGGTGCGCCACTTGGAAAGAAGCTCTGCGTATCTCAGCTGCACCTGCTCCCAGACCGCCTCGCGCTCCACCTCCGGATAGTGCAGAGTGATTTTCGCCAGAATTTCCTTTTTGCAGGGTTTGGAATATAGCACATGGCAGCTACGGTCAATTTGTAATTCGCTGTCCCTCATCTTCCCACGCCTTTCAGAAAACCGCTCTTTGCATTTTCTTCGGTGTCGTCCGATTCGTCGTAGGCATCATAGGGTGCCGATGGGTCATGTACTCGTTTTTTGAATGGTGAACAGTGCTTGTCTTTGTGGGCAAACGCAAAGGCAAAATTGTCCGTCCATCCCGTGTGACCGGTGATGAAATATGGATGCAGCCCACGTGCGCGCAGTTTCCGCTCCAGCTCCGCCAGTGACTGCACAGCCAGCTTATTGTCCTCCGCCAGCGAGGAAATGAAGCTGTAGCCGCCGTCCGCGCCAAACCACAGCGTGTCGCCGGTAAAAAGGTACTTATCGTCAATGAGGTAGACCATATGTCCCCATGTATGACCAGGAACCAGAAAACACTCGATCCTGACGCTGTCAATATCAAAGACCTCTCCATCGTGAAGCAGCTGCTTTTCGTTGTAGATGGTCACTTGCGGCAGCTTATAGAGATGATAAATAACCTTGCGGCGTGTTTCTCCGATCAGATACCGGTTCTCGATCTCGCCGATGTACAGATTCGCATTCCGGAACAGCCCCGGACTGTCTGCTTCCACCGCACCCACATGGTCGGTGTCCTGATGGGTGATAAGGATATGGTGTATCGACTTCGGATCAATCCCAAGCCAGCTCATTTTTTCGGCAAGGCGGTCGTAGTTATATCCCGCATCGACCATAATGGTCGTATCGCCTTTGTGGTAGAAGAAGATGTTCGCCACCCATTCGCGCACGCAGGCAACATTCTCGTCGATCCAGCCGGTGTTCAAAGGCTTGAAGATTTCCTTGCCCCGGTACATCCAGCTCATTGCTTTTCTTTGAAATTCCGTTGCCTTTTCGACATGATCGCACCTCATTTCTGTGCTGTGACACACAGCCAGCCCTTTTTATTTTTGTGACTCTGAACCCTGCCAAAGCCTGCTTGCTCCAGATACACTTTCAGATCAGCATCCGTATAGATGGTCATACCGTTAATGATTTGCGTCCATTTGTCGTCTTTTGCTGTTTCACCGTTTGCTTCGTTACAGATGAAAAAAGTCCCGCCGGGCTTCAGCACCCGATAGACCTCTCTGAAATTCTGCGCAAGTTCCGGCCAGAAATAGACCGTTTCAAATGCGGTCACTACATCAAACTGCTCCGCTTCAAACGGCAACTCTGCTACACTTGCCTGCTGCACAGTACACTGCCCTGCTGCAATGGCACCTGCATTGACCTTTCGCGCTTTTTCTACACTGACTGCTGAATAGTCGATGCCCTGCACCTTGCCCTTGGGACACAGCTTCAGCAGCGTTTTGATGTTCGCTCCACCGCCGCAGCCGCAGTCCAGCACCATGGCATCCGGGGCAGGCTGCAAAAAATGCAATCCCCACGCTGCCATTGCGCTGTGCCCAAAGTTCATCATAGCAACCATGATCTTTCCGCTAAAGCCTACGGGCTTGCGGGTGTTTTCAAAGAAGGACATATCACACCTCCGATTTCACACATTCCGTATAGGTCAGCGGAAAAGAGGCCTTTAGAACAACACTTTTTCGCACTGTCCAATCATTCTGTTGCAGAAATTTTAGGTATTCTTCACTCGTCCACTTGCTGTGGAGAGGAAAGCCTGCCAGATTCATGAAAAAGGCTTTGACCTTGCCGGGAAATGAGTTTTCTGCGTGCGTAAAGGTAGGCGCGATCAGCACACCGTCATCCTTCAGCACCCGTTTGATCTCTCGCAATGATTTTTCTGGCTGAGGCACAATGTGCAGTGCGTTTGATACGATTACCACATCGAATGATTTGCTCGCGTATGGCAGAGAAAACATATCCTGCACGGAAAAACGCAGCTTCGCAGAGTAATTCCCCCGTTTGGCCTCTGTAATCATTTCCGGAGAGGCATCCGTCGCCTCGATGTGTGCCGCTGCTTTTACGATGTGCTTGGCGATCAGTCCCGTTCCGGTAGCCACCTCCAGCACTGTTTTGTCTTTCACGACCGGACGGATCAGCTCATACATTTTCTCGTATACTGCCCTGTCTTTTCGCATAAAGCAGTCATACAGACCTGCATTTCTGTCCCAGAAATTCTTGTGTTCTCGCATTGCTGTCTCTCCTTTTATAGTTAGATTTATCTAATCAGCACGTGCACGCTGATACGTTAGGTTCGGCTAACTCACGTATTTAGGAAAAGCCGCATTTCTGCGGCCTTTCGGCTTATACAAATAGCTTGCTGCAAGCATCTCACATCTGTATTTTCAGCCACTGAGGATAACGCCTCTCGATCTACTCCTTATGGAAACAGCCAAAATCTATTTTCACACCATTGCGGTGACTTTTGCTTTCTTATCCATATTATATCATGCTCACTTCTTTTTTGCAAGGACGGTCATGCCAAGATCCACGATGATTTTTCCAATCGTTTTGCTTTGCATTGGGGTTGACCTCCTATCCTTTATTGGTTCCTTATCGAATGAAATTTGTCATTTCCCACGGTTCTTCCGGGGGCAGAGGCACCAGCTTGCTGCCTACCTCTTTGCACTTGAGATAATAAGCCATATTATGACCCAGTGTTCGAAGAGTCGCAAGGCCCTCACGGTCCTGCATTACTTCCTGCGGTGTTGTTCCATGCATCATGTTCCAATAACGAGACGTAATAATAGGCATCTGCATCAGACCAAAATACTTGTTCAGCTGATCCCATGTAGCCGTCGTTCCGGCTCGTCTAGCCGACATAATCGCCGCTACAGGTTTCAAATAGAATCGTCTGCCGCCTCCGTTTAAATCGGCATAAAAAGCACGGTCCAGAAAAGAAGTGATTGCACCGGCAGCTCCTGCCCAGTGGACCGGCGTTCCAAATACAAAGCCATCATAATCCTCTGCCAATGACAAAAAATCGTTTACCGTATCCTCAAACACGCAGCGATTGCGGTCATTGCACTTGTGACAGGCGATACAGCCGGAAATCGGCTTATTGCCAATCCAGAACGTATCGGTATCAATCCCGTTCTGATTGAGTGCCTCCGACACCGCACACAGTGCTGTATAGGTGCAGCCTTCCCGGTGAGGGCTGCCATTTACAAGCAATACCTTCATGATTCATTCTCCTCCTTGGTGTGAGACAAGACCCAGTTTAAAACATCATATTCCCCAAAAACCACATTGCCGCCGCCATGATAATTGCTGGTAACGCCCCGCTGAGCGAACCATTCGTCATTTGGTGTCTGGATCTGAAGAACATTGCTGATCTGCTCCTCGCTCCATCCAGCTTCCTCATAGGCATCATGGAGACTGTTGTAAGCACTCCATGCCCGCTGGGAACCATAATACTCATCATGTTCTGCCATAAAAATATAGACAGCCGTGCCATTTTCCGCAATGGGCGCATAGTCCCCATCCCACTGAGATGCTCCGTGGAGATAGGCTGCATAGAGGTCCGGGCGCATAGATACTGCCTGGGACATGGTTTCCCCGCCAGCGGAATAGCCCGCAGCATACACCCGAGACACATCCACAGAAAAGTTAGCAAGGAAATATTCCGTCAGCTCAATGGCCTGCCGAGCCGACGTATCATGCCAATCCGTCAGCTGAGCAGACACAACGATCATATCCTCCTGAAGCTGCGTCCAGCATAGGAACCCATCCCCGTCCAGGTTCGAACCGGAAGATAATATCTGTAATGGATCGTCCCCGTTTCGCCCTCCAGAATCTGTTCTGCAATAATCCCTGTTTTCATGGACGATTTTTCCTCGCCAGAGGAGATGGCACTGGCTGCATCAGTCTCCGGTTTTATTGTTTCCGATGGCTCAGAGGATACTGTTTCTTCCAGATGCACTTCAGCTGAAGGGAAAGCCGTACATCCGGTACTGTCTAAATTTCAGCCAAATCTGCCTTTATGTACTCCGCCATCTGGTGTGCGATTTCTCTGGTATTCCCATTGGAGACAGAGTAGTGAACAACCAGTATCCTGCTCATTGGGCTTTCCCCCTTTATACGATTCGCGTTTTGCCCATATTGGTGAGCATTTCCACTGTGGAAGGATCGTAATGGTCAAAGAACAGACTCTTTCCTTCATCCAGAGTGCGGATGGCCTCCATATCTGCTTCACTCAGGGAGAAGTCAAATACATCCAGGTTCTGTTCCATCCGCTCTTTGTGAGTGGATTTTGGGATCACGACTACATCGGACTGGATCAGAAACCGCAGGGCAGTCTGTGCAGCCGTTTTTCCGTACTTTTCGCCAATTTCAACTAGTACAGGGTTGGTAAAACAGTTTTTCTTCCCTTCGGCAAAGGGGCCCCATGCCTCGTGCTGCACACCGTACTTTTTCATGTATTCGTGCGCAGTTCGCTGTTGCTGAAACACATGGGTTTCCACCTGATTGACCATGGGTGCAATTTCTGCGAACTGACACAGATCGATCAGTCGGTCCGGGTAGAAGTTGGACACGCCAATAGCCCGCAGCTTTCCCTCTTTGTATGCTTCCTCCATGGCTCGGTATGCGCCGTAATAATCTCCAAAAGGCTGATGGATCAGCATCAGGTCAAGGTAGTCGGTTTTCAGCTTGTGCAGGGATTTGTCGATGGATGCCTTTGCCTTTTCATAACTGGCGTTGGACATCCAGATCTTGCTGGTGAGGAACAATTCCTCTCTGGGTACGCCACATTTCTGGATAGCATTGCCTACCGCTTCCTCGTTTCCGTAGGACTGAGCGGTATCAATCGCGCGATACCCAACTGAGATTGCATCCAGTACACAGCGCTCGCATTCTTCGTTCGAGACTTGGAAAACGCCGTATCCCAGTTTTGGCATTTTAACGTTGTTATTCAATAATACATATTCCATCATAGATAACTTCCTTTCTGTGGTTTCACAACACCTCTCCAGGCATTGCCTGGATAATCTTTTGTTTCTGATTCTATTGTAAAGGTTTCTGTAAGATTACAGAAGTCTCGATTCGTTATAAAGTATTAACCTTTAGCTTTCCACTAATACGAAAACAAGGTACCTGTTGAAACAGATACCCTGCCTTGTAAAATCATTCTATTGATTAGACGAATATGCCCGTTTATGGCCGGGTGTAGCGCACCCATAACACATTCGGTACAACTGTCTGCACCTCTTTAAGATGAAATGCAGTCGGTTGCCAGGATGGCAGAAAATCAACTTGGGTAAAGGAACTGACACCGTTGCCGCCGTCGGCTACCGGGGCAATGACTAGACTCAACTCGTCCACCAAATTTTCAGCCAAAAACGATCCATTGACGATCCCGCCGCCCGCCAGCATCAGTTTGTTGATGCCAAACAGTCGATGCAGTTTCTCCAAAAGCAGAGTGCAGTTCAGTCGTTTCTCGCCGGCAAACAGATAGGAAACCCCTTGATTCTGTAAATAAGACAGGTATTCTGGAGCCACCTGCTCCGTCAGCGCCTCGATCACATGGGCGGCCCTTTTTTTCGATGGACAATCCGGAATAGGCCAGCTGACCCTGTGGGTCCACTGCAACAATGAAATTGCCCATGGCCTTGCCTGTCGGGTTTACCCAATCCGCTCGGGGCGGAGTGGACATCACAGTGGGTAGCTGCCCCACCTTTCCCTCGGCATATCCCCCCAGCATGGTAGTTGTGCCGTATAAGGTGGCCTGACATCCGTAAAAACTTCGCAGTTCCCCATAGGCTTTTATCGCCGGAACTGTTTCAGGCACACCGAAAAACGTACCGTCAATCTTTCCGTCCAGAGAAGTGAGCATATGGCACACAACAAAAGGGTGTTCCATCTTATTCCTTTCCATAGACATTTTTTGCCATCCGCAGAGCCGCCCACGCCTTGGGCCAGCCAGCATAGAAAGCAAGCTGGGTCAATGCCTCGCTCATCTCGGTGGCGGTTACACCGTTGGCCTTGGCCCGCTCAATATGATGAAGAAGGGATGTATCCAGAATTCCGCTGGCCATCAAGGCGGAGACGGTAATCAGGCTACGGTCACGGGGCGAGAGCTTATCCTCTCGCGACCAAACCTCTCCAAAGAGGACATCATCGTTTAATTCCGCAAATTTAGGGGCAAATTTGCTCATGGCATCTCTGCCTGCTGTTACTTTATCCATGATAATCCCATCCTTTCTATCGGATTTATTTTAATTTAGTATATTCTGCTTCATCTACCGGCTCCAGCCACTCGGCTTTGGAACCTGGAACGGAAATCGCTATATGGGCAAACCAACTGTCAGGAGCCGCCCCATGCCAGTGCTTTACCTCGGGCGGAATGTTAACCACATCTCCAGGGTTCAATTCCTGAGCGGATTTGCCCCACTCCTGATAATAACCCCGACCCGCCGTACAAAGAAGGATCTGACCGCCGTTATGGTGGATGTGCCAGTTGTTCCGGCAACTGGGCTCAAAGGTCACGTTGGAAACAGACACGCCCATATCACTCAGGGGGCACAGATAACTGGCCCCGCTGAAATACTGCCCGGCCACCGTGTTGGGACTGCCCTGCGGGAACAGATTGTGAAATTCCTTATTCATATCATTCGCCCCCTTATTTCAACTTGCCGCCATCGCTGAACGCATTGCCCACACGCTCACCCAGCACATGGTACCCATTGTTGGCTGGCTCAAAAGAGATGGGCTGGAATTTGCTCATATCCAGCTTCCCATCGCTGTCCAATACGCTTTCGTCAATGCTCACATTCACAATCTGACCGATGATGTTGCCGTCCTCGCTCACTTTCAGGAGTTTGCACTCCAGAGCTACCGGCAGCTCATCGATGAGGGGCGCATCCACCGATTCGCTCTTGGTGCAATGGAAGCCAGACTTCTCCATCTTTTTCGGCTCATTATTTGCGGACACCATGCCAACATAGTCCGCAGAAACCGCATGGGCAGCGTCAGCAAAACTGACGGTAAACGCTCCCTTTGCCTGGATATTCTTGGTGGTCTTATGATCAGCGCTCAGACACAGTACTACCTTGTCTGCATCGTACAGGCCGCCCCATGCGGCATTCATGGCATCAGGATTGCCGTTTTCATCATAGGTGCCGATCACAAGCACCGGCAGCGGATAAAACCAGGATTTTGTTCCAAAATTCTTACGCATTGCGAATCCCTCCTTATTTCTGCTCGTCTACAGGCGGAACCATTTCCGCATACTTCTTCAGCATTTCCGGTGTACTGGTGTAATATCGCTTCTGCTTGTCCAAAGCAGTGATTTTAGCCATTTCATCATCTGTCAACGCAAAGTCAAACAGGTTGAAATTGTCTTTGATATGGGCCGGGTTCTTGGAGCCAGGGATCACGATATTGCCGGCCTGAATGTGCCAGCGCAGGATGATCTGGGCATTGCTCTTGCCATACTTTTTGCCAAATTCCGTGAACAACGGTTCCTGGATCAGCGCCTTGTCTCCATGCCCCAGAGGATACCATGCCTGGATGACGATGCCTTCTTTATCCAGAAATGCCTTCAGTTCTTTCTCCTGCGAGTAGGGGTGCACCTCTGTTTGGAGCACGGCAGGCTTTACCTCGCAGATGTCCAGAATCTCCTGCACCTGCTCCGGGGTAAAGTTGGAAAGGCCAATGGCGCGCACCTTGCCCTCTTTGTAGGCTTTCTCCATAAGCCGGTAACCTGCGATATAGTTGCCTGCGGGCTGGTGGATCAGCAGCAGGTCAATGTAGTCGGTTCCCAGGCGCTGGAGCGTTTTTTCTACCGCATCTTCCTGCTCATAAAAACTGGGCCACAGTTTGGTTTCCAGAAAAATCTCATCTCTCGGAATCCCAGATTTCCTCATAGCCCGGCCAACGGCTTTTTCGTTCACATAGGCATTGGCCGTGTCAATCAGGCGGTATCCGCACTGAAGAGCGGAGAGGACGGATGTCTCCGCTTCATCCGGGGTAAGCAAAAAGGTGCCAATGCCTGCCATGGGCATTTTGATTCCGTTGTTCAAAGTTGCGTATTCCATAAATAAATCCTCCTAAAAAGTGATTGCTTATTTGTACCGATACAAACAGTGTTTACCAAAATTTGTGGCTGGCGGTTCAATACACCAATGCCGTAAAGGAAAAAGTGACCAACTTCCACCGTTTTTCATCCTGGGTGTACACTTCCGTCACCATAAAGTGGTGAGTGGTTTCCTTCCCGTCCAGCAGTAGGCTGTAATCGCAGTCAGTAAGCACCACTCCGGTATCTCCAAACAACTCAGCCTTCTGACTGTGGAAGGTAATATTCGTAGGTTGAAAGGCCCCACTGGTGTAAAATTCGATTTCCTTGTCCAGTTTGCAGGTGATGCCAATATGGACAAAGTTGCAGTCAGGATGAGCACAGGCTCGCATCCCCACTTCGTCGGCGTGTTCCATAGCTTCCCAAAACTGCCGAGATATATCAAGTAGCGTTTCGTTCATGAGCATACTCCTTCCGTTTATTTTAAAGGCGTTCCACCGAATACCGCAGACATATCCATATGATCCAGTGCGTCGTCCAGAGCGCGCACCTCACTGGGCGTCAAAAAAACAGATGCGGCCCCAGCATTTTCTTTCATGCGATCTTCCTTGCGAGTGCCAGGGATGGGTACAATCCACGGGTGCTTACACAACATCCAGGCCATGGAGATTTGGGCCGAGGTTGCTCCTTTTTCCGCAGCCATATCTGCGAGCAGTTTCAAAAGTGCGGCATTTTGGTCCACAGCTTTGTCAGTGAACTGGGGCATAGCAGCACGGTAGTCGGTGGCGGCATCAAAGCGCTGCCCCTTGTCATATTGCCCGGTGAGGAAACCATTGGCCATAGGGGAAAAAGCCACCAGGCCCACGTCCAATTCTTCCAAAATGGGGAATAACGGTTCATAATGCCGTGCCATCATAGAGTATCGGTTCTGTACCGCCGTCACCGGGCACACGGCATGAGCCCTCCGCAGGTAGTCTTCATTTGCCTCCGAGATGCCCCAGTGAGTAATTTTGCCTTCCTGGATCAGATCAGCCATCACCTCCGCCACAGTTTCCGGCTCTACGTTGGGGTCGATTCTGTGCTGGAAATACAGGTCAATGTGATCGGTTCCGAGCCGTTTCAAAGATCCTTCCACAGATTTGCGGATGGTCTCCGGGCGGGAATCCGCCACCAGAGGCAATGGAACCTTTCCGCTCTCCTGGTCAAACCGCAGGCCAAATTTCGTGGCGATTACCGTATGATTCTTTACATCTGCCAGTGCCTTGCCCACCAGCGTTTCATTTACATGGGGGGCGTCGGCGGTACCGTACACCTCAGCGGTATCAAAAAAAGTATAGCCCAAGTCAAAGGCGCGACGGATTAGACGGACAGCCTCTGCTTCCTCCGTAGGCGCACCGTAGGCATGAGAAAAGCCCATGCACCCCAGGCCTACAGCAGATACGTTCAAATCAGTGCCAAGTGTTCTCATCTGCATCATCTTTCTCTCCTTTGTGATTCTATTGTAATCCATTGCGAAAAAAACAGAAGTCTCCATTGGTTATGGAGTGATAAGTCAAAGGTTTTAGCTTCTTCGGATTCCGGTATATTTCCTTGAGATTTTCAGAAAAGAGCAGGCTCTCCCCGAAAGCGGAAGAACCTCCTGCTATACGGATAGTCATGAGGCAACCCGTGTTGTTAGTTATCATCTACATCTTCCGGCATAGTGAAATAGGCGATCAGAATATTGCTATCTGAGTTGGGACTGACTGTTTCCTGCTTCATGGTATTGGAAGAGGACTGTGTTGCATCCGAATCTGTTTCCGGGGGCTGGACTGTGGAAGATTCTGTACTTGAAACCTGGTCAGGCCCCGAAGTCTCGCTGCTGCAAGCGGAAAAGCTTAAAAGAAGTATTCCTGCAAGAAAAAAGGGAAAAATACGCTTCATAGGGGTCCTCCTTCCTGATTGTTATGACAGGCTCAGGCTATCCAGCCATTCCTGCATATCGCCCTCACTAACGCTGGAACGGAAACGCATTCCTTCCTGCCAGTCTCCGGTTCCAGCCAGTTCTGCCAGCAGTTGTCCGCTTTCACCCAAACCGGAGCTTGCCGAAGTGGCAAATGGAATCACTGTTTTGCCGGTAAAGTCATTCGCTTCCACAAACGTATCTACCGGCCATGCAGCAATTCCCCACCAGATGGGATAACCGATAAACACAGTATCATAGCTGTCCCAGTTCTCCACCGTGTCGCTCACCAGTTCCACATCCCGCAAAGACTCATCCGCATATTCCTGAGAAACCCGGCTGTCCTCATTGTTGTAGTTCAAATCTTCGTCCGTATAAGGATCAGCAGGTTCCAATTCAAACAGGTCGCCGCCGGTAATATCTGCAATGTAAGTAGCTGCCTGTTCGGTATTGCCAGTAGCAGAGAAGTAGACTACCAGTGTGTTACCAGCCTCCACTTCGGTTTCCCCCTGGAAAGCCGGTTCCTGACTGGCGGCGGTGGACGATGTGTCGCTTGCTTCACCGGATGCAGGGGGAACGGAAGATTCCGGCGTACTGGATTCATTTGTGGAAGATGTGGTGTTTCCACAAGCAGCGAGACTCAACGCCATTGCAAAGCACAAGAAAATTGCAGTCAGTTTTTTCATAATGAGCATTCCTTTCCTGTATTAATCGGGGCTCTTATTCATAGCATTCATGGAAAATTTCCAGAATCTCTTCATGGGTCATAGGCTTATAACTGCCCTGGGAAATACCACAGGAATCAGCGATTTCTTTTAGTTGCCCCTTTTGTGCGCCCAGCTCCTTGAGGGTAGTTGGCAAGCCAATCTCTTGAATGAAGCTGGAAAGGGCATCGATACCGGCCAGAGCCAACGCTTCATCGGATTTTCCATCACGCTCAATTCCCCATACATTTTCGGCAAAACGGACAAACTTGCTTAAGCCTTCCTTATACACATGACGGTAATACACCGGATGGATCACCGCCAGACCACAGCCGTGGTTGCAGTTGGTATAAGCGCCCAGCTGGTGCTCCATGTTGTGACATTCAAAGTCGCACTTTTTTCCCATCTTGATGAGTCGGTTTTCCGCCATGGTGGAATCCCACATCAGATTGGACCGAGCCGTGTAATCCTCCGGGCTGTCCATGGCAACACGCAGATTTCGGATCACACTACGCATCAGTGCCTCCATGATGTCATCGGAAACATTGTCCTCATTGGGCTGGCTGAAATAGGTCTCCATGATGTGGCTGAGGATGTCAAAGCTACCAGATGCCATCTGTTTTTTGGGTACAGAAAAGGTATAGGTGGGGTCCATCAGAGCAAATCGGGGATTGAGAGCCGGATAATCCCGCCCTGTTTTTATCTTTCTCTCTTCATTGGTGATTACCGCGCCGCCGTTGCACTCGCTGCCAGTACCAGCCACAGTAACTACTACACCCAGAGGCAGCGGATCAAAGTCGATGACGCCGGGGTGAGCCCAGAAATCCTCCCAGATGTCCCCGTCATACCGGGCAGCCAGAGAGACAGCTTTGCAGCAGTCCATGGTGCTGCCTCCGCCTACGGCCAGAATCATATCCGCTTGATTGTCCCGTGCCAGCCTCGCACCCTCCTGCACTTTGTCGTAGGTGGGGTTGGACATAATGCCGGAGAACTCCACGATGGTCTTTCCAGCGCCTTTCAGAATGCCTGTGATTTCATCGTAGACACCATTGCGCTTGATGCTGCCGCCGCCATAGGCCAGCAGGATGGTCTGCGCATTTTTTGTCAGACAGGTCAGATATTCCTTCACACAGCCCTTGCCGAAATAGACCTTCGTGCTGTTTTGAAAAATAAAGTTGTTCATATCCATACTTCCTTTCTTAAAATTTCATGAATCATCGGTTACATTTGAGCTTTCCAAAAAGCAACAGCCTCATCAAGCCATCCTTCCGCCACAGTACTGGTTCCCAATCCGAATCCGTGGGGCAGTCCTGGATAATGATGAAACTCCGTTGGAATACCAAGGGTACTCATGGCGGTTAGGCGACGTTCCATGGTTCGCCAGTTTGCAATGCCATCGCTTTCTCCCACACAGGCGAAAGTTGGTGGATCGTTTTCCATATAATCACTGTGGCCCGTGTACTGCATAATTACTGCACTCGGCTGTAGAAGATCATCCCCTCCAAATGCCGCCGGGCCATAGGACCCAAGCCACGCTGCCATACGGGCTCCGGCTGAACCGCCCCAGAGAGAGTATCCTTTCGTATCAACTTCCAGTAAATGGCTCTGTCATTTGATCCTTAGGCGCAAAGCCGGCTGATTCCTGCTGAAAATCTGCATCATCCAAAGATGCGGTGCTCTCTGCCGAGTGAGATTCACCGGAAGAAGTTGTCTCTGTTTGTCCAGGAACCGCACATCCTGTGAAGCACAGCAACAGACAAACCGTAGCTACCAGAATTCCTTGCACCTTCATTTTGTCACCTGCCTCTCTTCCTTTTCTGATTTCATTATAAAAAAAACGAGACTTCCACAGAAGTCTCGTTTCGTTATGTAGTATTTACCTTTTGGTTATCACTTGTCCCGTCCAGTTTCTTTTTGCACCGCCCTTAGAAACTGCTTGACTACAGGGGAAGGATCTGGTGAATGGAGCAGGCCATAGGGAATTGTGTAACTCCAATCCACGGGTAAGATTTTCAAAAGCGGATGGACGTACTGCCACTTGGGCACCGCCATCAGCACACAATCGTTGTTTTCGCACTGGTTAAAGGCATTCACATCGTAAAAGTCAAAATCCACAATTTGGATCTTCGGATGGTTTTTCCAAAGATCATCTCGTAGCAAATCTACATAGTGGCTCCATTCCCGACGCATCATCATGAATTTTTCGCCATACAGATCCTGAACGGTGAGCCTGTCTTTTCCCGCCAGCCGGTGATGAATGGACACCGCCGCGCAGATAGGTTCCTTTGAAATTTCCAACCCGGCACAGCGGCGCAGGTTCAACATTGTTTCATCAAAGATACCCGCTATTACATCAATGTTCTGTCCCAAATTGGCCAGAATCTCCCGGGCGTTCTCAGGTGTATTGTCGAATGGCACCAGTTGGAATTTAACTCCTGGACACTCCTCCTGCAGTTTTGGCCACAGATCCACCAAAACCTGAGCTGGTGTCATGGATGATGTACCGATACGGATGATGTCTTCGCTCTTTTTCATGACATTTTTTGCCCTGGTCACCGAATCTTTGCAATATTGGATGATGTATTTTGCGTCCTGTGCCAAAGATTTACCAGCCTCCGTCAGCTGAAGGCCACGATGGGTGCGCACAAAAAGCTGCAGATCCAGATTTTCCTCCAGCAGATTGATCTGTTTGATGACTGCCGGGGGGGAAATAAACAATTTCTCCGCAGCTTTGTTGAAGCTACCGCATTCCGCTACACACAGGAAGGTTTCCAATTGAGGGTTATACATGGGAAATATCACTCCTTCCTTTTCTGTTTTTTCTTAAATCAGCAGGCTTTTGCGCCTCCTTGGGAATCATCCAGAACCGGCCAAATCTCTGCACGCCTTCGATCCGCCCTTCTTCACAGAGCTTCTGAATCCAGCGTTCTGATATATTCCACCGCTCAGACGCTTCTTTTACCGACATAATATCCATTGTTTCCTCCACGGTTTTCTTATTCCGTTGAAACATCTATGATATTATTATATCCGGATAAACGAAGTCTTTCAACTTGTTTTTTGTGAACCTTTTATGTACCCAGCCAGAAACGGCTGGGTTTTTCTTTTGGTCAGTTAATGCGCCGGGGTTCCGTACCCATAGATTTCATAGTAACCAACCGGGTAACTGTTTTGACGGCAGCTATCGCCGGAGTTACCCTCGATAGTGTAGATGCGGCCATTCTCCACCTTCTCCACGATACCAACATGGTCGGAAGAACCATCCTGGCCGCCATCATCCCAATCGAAAAAGATAATGTCGCCAGGGCGCGGCTCATAGCTGTTGTCCTGCCACAGTCCGCGCTCCTGGAACCACGGCACACCCTGAGATGGTGTTGGCCTGCACGGAGTCCAACAGGTACTCCACGTTCTGAGTGATGGCGGTGGGATATGCGCCGCGCTTACGGAACTGACGCCATGC
This sequence comes from Blautia sp. AF19-1, assembly GCF_003479155.1. NCBI lineage: Bacteria > Bacillati > Bacillota > Clostridia > Lachnospirales > Lachnospiraceae > Blautia > Blautia sp. AF19-1. The sequence continues at coordinate 5,149 of NZ_QUGQ01000009.1, read as the reverse complement.
GGAGTTGAAGAACACACCGCTTTGCTCGTTCTCAAACACCACATGGAACTCGTCAAGGAACACATGGGTGCGCTTGCCTCGTTTCCAGTTGAGGGTAACGCGGTTGAGAATGGTGTCGGTAATGACCAGCAGGCTATAAATTGCACTCACTATGGATTAACAGAACGCCTAAAAATAATCCATGTACTTATGAAGTAACAAATCAATAAAATTGCCAAAATCCCCATTGTTGCCCCTATTTGTAACATCAATGTACTAAACCCAATATAGGCTGAAATTTCTGCTGATATGGTTTGGATAAAGTAAGCTATTACAACAGCAGCTACAATGATTGCTGTGATAATTGGAAGCCCAAACCAAACACTTAATTGTTGCAAGATAAGTTTTCCGATATGCTTTTCTTCCACCCCCAATTTTCGGAGTACAGAGAAACGATACTTATATTGTCCTGCGTCTAAAAGCTGTTGCAGGGAAAGTACCGTAAGACATATAACCATCAGTACGACAGCACCATAAATCATTGCAGTCTGTAAAATAAAGTTATTTGCTATGGAACTATTGATTTGCAGTGTGCTAAAACGCACGCCATAAATAGCCCCGGTTTCTGCCTGCTCGGGATACTTCTCTGTAAAAAGTTTTTCCAGTTTCCTTGCATTTTCATAGGAGATATTTTCCGTTGTTGTAATATATCGGTTTTTTATCACTGGCAACAGCTTTTCACAAATATTGTCTGGAAGTACATACAATACATTTGTATAGGAATTGTACGCTGTTTCTCCAATCGGATCCTCATAATAGGACTGCCCGGAAAGAGTCAATTCTCCTGCGTCTGTCATAATGCTGGTGTGTTCTTTCAAAAAGCTATCCCGCTCTTCCTCGGTGGCGATTGCTTTCCATTGTGTTGTAAATTCATCTTCCTCCAGAGAAATCTGTTCGTAACCCAGCATTTCCCGTATAGTGTTATAATCACTCAAAGAAATTGCTACAATCGGAAAATCATATTTCTGTCTGTTGTGAAAATCATCTTTCTCTGGCAGATATAGATTGAACGTGCAATCATAAACTGTATCTATTTTGTGTTCTGTCAGAAACTCAGTAATAATTTCATAACTGTCTTGCGGCAGATTTTCTTCTTCATATACGTCATTATATCTTGAATATACCTGCACATCATACATAGAGCGCATATCCAAATAACCTGAAGCCCAGCCCGTCAAAATAGGGGCGGCAATAAACATGAAGATTGCAAGGACAAGGGTTATACAAATCAGCGTCATTGTTTTGCTGGTTGTATTTAGTTTTGATATAATTTGCCCGAAAAAGAACAGGTTTTCTCCCTTGTATCTATGTTCCGGCGATTTTACTTTCCATGCTACAATCAAACCACTGGTAAGATAAATGAAGGCACAAATGAAGAAAAGTAAGTCAATCACAACAAAAAGCAGATATTGTTTGAGCGTTCCACCACCTAAAGTCAGATAATATTTATTTGTTAATGCTGCAACGCTGGCTGCTGTAAAAGCATTCAATACAGAACATATCAGCAAACCGGCAATGAAACATTCTCTTTTTTTCTTTCTAATTATGCAAAATATCGACCACAGCAAAGTAAGCAGCGGAAAAAGAATATTTCCCCAAAACATAAGCTGCACCGGAAACGCAAAGCGGGTGTCATAATAAAACCAGACCTTTTGTATTCCTGTAATCAATCCCCATACGGTAAATACTTCAAAGAGGACTACTACAACAGAAATGAAGCGGCTCTTTTTTAGCTCTGGTTCGTTCTCTTTCTCTGCGGAAAGCATATCAATAATTTTTGTTTTCTGAATGGTACGGGTATTGAAAATTCCTACCACAAAAAAACTTGCCACAAAAAATACCACTGTCAACAAAACGGTATCCGGGAATAATGTCCATGAGATTTCATAAGGCTTTCCATAAGCAGTAAGGAGCATTGCGGTAATGAATTGAGAGCAAAATACACCGCAAAAAATACCAATCAAAATGGAAAACATACCCATAATCAGTGTTTCTGCAAAGAAAATCCTGCCAATGGTTTTTTGTTCCATTCCCATAATGGACTGGACAGCAAACTCTTTTTGCTTCCGTCTTAGCATATAATGATTGACGAACCGTATCAAAAATAACAACAGCAATGTTATCATGCAGATTGCAATTTTCATTCCGTCACTTAACAGCGTAAAATCATACTCGCTGCCTATATCCGGGCTATAATAACTACTGGAAATAGACAAGAACGCATAAAACACGGTAACACAGATTGTCATTGTTACAATGTAGACCAGATAGTCTTTTACAGACCGTTTTGCATTTCTGAAAACAAGTTTAGCATACATGGCTCTGTCCCCCTCCGATCATGGTAAGGACATTCAGAATTTTATCAAAAAAATCACTTCTGCTGTCGTTGCCCTTGCGCAGTTCCATAAAGATTTCTCCGTCTTTCAAAAAAAGAATACGGCTGGCATAGCTGGCGGTAAAAGCGTCATGGGTTACCATAAGAATTGTCGCCCTAAGCTGTTCATTGATACTTTGAATGGTAGACAGCAGCATTTGTGAGGAATGGCTGTCTAATGCTCCTGTTGGCTCATCTGCCAATAAGAGTTTCGGATTGTTGATAATTGCTCTTGCACAGGCACAACGCTGTTTTTGACCGCCCGATACCTGATAAGGATATTTGTTTAGCATATCGCTGATATTCAGCTTTCCGGCTATATCCAAAATGCTGGGTTCTACACTCCCGGCAGGGACTTTATTGATTGCTAATGCCAGTGCAATGTTTTCTGAAATTGTCAATGTATCCAGCAGATTGAAGTCTTGAAATACAAAACCTAAATTCTCTCTGCGAAAGCGGGCAAGGGATTTTGGGTTGATTTCCGTTATATCTGTTCCCTCTAAAAAAATATGCCCTGCACTTACGGTATCAATCGTAGAAATACAGTTTAGCAGCGTTGTCTTTCCAGAACCGGACGCACCCATAATTCCGAGAAATTCTCCGGCTTCCACAGAAAAACTAATGTCTTTAATGGCTTTGGTAATATTCCCCTCATTGCCATAATATTTCTGGATATGCTCCAGCTTCAAAATTGTATTCATCGGATAAACCTCCTTAACTGTTCCATACCTATATTGTAAATGGAGTATATCATTTTTTGTATCAAGTTTTCTTACACAGTTCTTACAAAAATGTAAGAAGTGCAGAACCTATCAGCCCTGCACTCCGATAATAAAATCATTCATTTGAAAGATAAGTGAAATCGTTGTTCCTCTGTTTTCGGAATAAGCAGTAAGTCCTATTCCCAGTTTATCACATAGACGCTTGCAAAGATATAAGCCAATTCCAGTAGAATTTTTCCCGGTTCGCCCATTCTGACCTGTAAATCCTTTTTCAAAAATACGGGGTAAATCACTTTTAGGAATACCTATCCCATTATCGCTGATAGATAGCACAATCTTGTCATTCGTTTTTGTCGCCCCAAAGTGCAAAATAGGCTGCTCTGCATGGTATTTGATTGCATTACCGATAATCTGATTTAAGATGAACCGCACCCATTTTTCATCGGTGTAAACTTTTGTTTCTATATCGTCTATCTGAATTGACATATTGCTTTGACGCAAAAGATACTTATTATCTGCGATTGCACTATGCACAACATCGCATAAATTGACTTCACGGACAGAATAGTCTTTTTCAGTGTGTTCACTTCTGGCGTAGTAAAGCGCCTGTTCTGTATATTGATTGATATTCTCTAACTCTGCCAATACCTCTCTGGAAAAGGGAGAACGGTTATTCTCACACAGCAGCTTCATGGCTGTAATTGGTGTTTTTACTTCGTGTATCCATTGTTCAATGTATTCTTTATATTCCCTGCGTTCCCTCTGTACTTCGCCAATCCGTTCCAACATAGATTTTTCAGCCATTTTCATAATCTGGTAAAAAACCTGTTCATCAGCCCTTTCCGGCACTTGCATGATTTCCGGCAATAAATATCGTTCTTCTAATTGCTCCGTCATATTGAGCAATTTATTCAGATATTTTTTTCGTGAGAAATAAAATGCCAGCAAAGATAAAACAAGGACAATCGACCAGACTGCAAGAATAAACAGGACTGTTTGGATAGAATTATCGCTTGCAATCAGGAACAAAGCAAGGGCAAGCATACCCAGCAAATTGACTAAAATAACGGGGAGTTGATTTTTCAAATATTGTTTTCCACTCATAATGTATATCCTTGCCTGTGTTTTGTTTTAATGAAATCTACAAGTCCGATTGCTGCCAGTTTGTCGCGAATACGGGTAATATTGACACTTAGGGCGTTATCATCAACATAAAGCTGATTGTCCCAAAGAAAATCCACAATATCATTTCTGGAACAGATTTTTCCAGAGTTCTTAAAAAGGTAGTAGAGGATTTTCAATTCATTCTTTGTCAATTCTGCTTTCTGTCCTTTGTACTCTATCATGCTACTCTCCAAATGCAGGGTAGCTTCTCTCCACATATAAATTTCTGTTTGAGGGGAACGGTAGGCTTTCTTTAACAATGCAGCAATTTTAGCAAGAAGAATAGCGGGATTATAAGGCTTTGTGATAAACGCATCTCCACCCAGCATAATGCTGTTCAGTTCGTCCATATCTGTATTGCTGCTTGTTACAAATACAATCGGAATATCTGAAAAGGTGCGAATTTGAGAGCATATTTCAAAACCGTTATTCCCCGGAAGTTTTATATCCAGAATAACCAGATGTGGCGCAGCTTCTTTTAACTGCTCTATTGTTTGGGAAAAATCCGTAACTGCAAATACTTCATATCCATTCCCAGACAAAAGAGTTTTAAGCTGTGTTTGTATCGTAAAATCATCTTCAATGATTAGTATTTTTTCCTTCATAAAGATACCTCCCTGACACTTTATTATACTGTATCAGAGCGGTTTTCTCAATCCATATTGAAGAATAGTAACGGAATAATGGGCGGTTGTCTATCAAATTTTTGTGTGTTACTTTATCGCACATGAGCATTGGCGCCAGGGTTGTCATTTCCATAACCTTCCAACAGGTTGATGACACCCCAGATACCAAGCCCAGCACCCAGAGCGATAACGAGAGTCTGAAGAACGGTAATTGCCTGTTCAAA
>NZ_QUGQ01000008.1:0-158322 GCF_003479155.1 Blautia sp. AF19-1 | reverse complement strand
TAACTGGGAGAAAGGAAAAATCCAATTACCATCTAAGATAATTGGATTATACGAGGTATTATGAATATTGAAAATCGTAATATTCGTTTTACTTCAACGGTAATTTGCAGGATCTTTTTGGGGATTTGCTGTTGTTTTTTAGCTGCATGTTCCTCACAGAGTTCCCAAAATAACAGCAACATCTTTCTGTATGCCGTTGATTTCAGCCATTCCACCCTGTCGCCCGGGAATGTGAAATTTGATATGTCTATGGAAGATGTTTTGCAGAAGACGCAGCTTTCGGAAGATGATGTTGATACCACGTTAGGAGAAGCGTATCCGCGAATCATTCATTCGATCAGCATTTCCAGTCTGTCGGATGATATTCAGGAAATCTTTTCTTTTCAGAATGATCAACTGGTATCTGTGGAATATGCCATAACGGTTCCGGAATCTGAATTTCAAACGGTACTGCAGACGCTGGCTCATCAGGCGGCAGAATTACTTGAAGATTTGCTGGTGGGAGAGAATCAGATTCTTGAGGGAAAGACGACAAGGTGGGAAGATGAGCAGAAAAACAGTCTGATCCTGTCTTTCCCGGACACGGATACATCGGAAGAGCGCGTTATTTTTCTGGGCTTATACAGGACGAAGGCCTGATTCGGGACAGGATGAGTGGTGTCCTGAAATCATGTAATAGAAAAACCAGAGTCGGATGAGAATGTTTTCACCGGCTCTGGTTTTGCGTTTCCGGTAACGGTTTTGAGCGGTAAATGCTATGCAATTCTGCCGCGGGAATGGTATAATAAAACCAGTATGCGCCGCTTTAGGCAGGCTGCTTAGAAAGAGGATCGATGCATGTACACATATCTGATTGTAGATGATGAAATGATAGAGCGAAAGGGCATTCGGATGCTGCTTTCGCGGATGAATATCCGGGAGAATATTCTGGAGGCCTCCAATGGAGAGGAAGCGCTGGAGGTGTTTGAAAAAGAGAAAATTGACGTGCTTTTGACCGACATCAATATGCCGTTCATGGATGGAATTGAGCTTCTTTCCCGGATTCATGAGGAGTATCCGGGGACGGAAACTGTGATTTTCAGTGGGTATGATGAGTTTTCCTACGCAAAAAAGGCGATTTCCTATGGGGTTTCCGCCTATATTTTAAAACCGGTCAACCCGGAAGAATTTGAAAAGGTGGTTGGTGAAATCAACGAAAAGCTTGCAAAGAGTGAGCGTGAGGAAAAACGGAAGGACGAAAGTATGGAGTTTCTGCGGGAACATTTGCTGTATCTGATGGTCAATGGGCAGAGCCGCAACGCAATGCAGGAGAAAACACAGACGCTTCTCGATATGAGCTTTGTCCGGGATTTTTGCCGTATGGTACTGCTGGAGTGTGCCAACAACTATTTTGAACAGGTAAACAGCGAACAGATTGAAAAGATGCAGAGCGATTTGCAGATGCCGTTTCACTATCTGAACCTGAACCCACAGCAGTCCATCCTGTTTTTTAGCGAGGAGCCGGATGGCGGCTGGGAAGCGTTCGGACGGAAGCTGTACCATTATATTCGTGAAATGTGGGACCAGGAATGCTTTCTGGCCGTGTCGGGCGAGATCACGCCGGACGGTGAGCTTTACGATGCATTTGCACAGACGGAGCAGCTCATGGAGCGGCGCTTTTATCACACGGGAAACCATGTTTTTCTTCCTTTTCAGGAGGAGCAGTCCGAGGTGCTGGTGCAGATTGATGCTGAAATCCTGATCCGCCAGATCCAGCAGGACATTCGCATGAAGGATCTGGAGAGCCTGCGTGAACACTTTGACCAGTTCTGCGAGAAGTATGAACATCAGACGATTTTCTCCCAGATTTACATTAAGTTTATGTTTTCCAATCTGCTGAAAGAGATTTACGACAATCTCGAGAGAAAAGATGAGCGAGAGCTGGACCGTGAGATCGACGCCCTGTATCACAGCAGCAACATGGCCGGTGTGATTCAAGCGGTCCGTATGGGTATTGACCGGCTCGAAACGGTCTTCCGCGCAGACGGCGGTGTTGCGAAACGCAGAGAAGTCGAGCAGATTAAACAGTATATCCGTGAGAACTATTCTGACAGTGGCATGGGTGTTGACCAGCTTGCGCGCGAGGTTGGCATGACACCGAATTATCTGAGCAGCATTTTCAAGAAAAATACAGGAGAAAACCTGAGCCGCTACTTAAAAGGTTTCCGTATGGAGCGCGCACGGGAAATGCTCGAAAATACAAACGAAAAAATCGGCGTAATCTGTGAAAAGTGCGGTTTTGTGAATGTGTCCTATTTCTGTCAGAGCTTCCGCGAATATTTTGGAATCAGCCCGCAGAAATACCGGGATCAGGGGGAGTAAGATGACATCATTTGCCGCTAGAATAAAAAAAGCATTTTCAGATATGAAGGTACACCGGAAGCTTATCGTGGCTTACGTTCTCACAGGACTTTTCCCAATGTGCCTGATGTTCACACTGTTTTACACCCAGATGCGTCGTGTACTTGTCGAGCGTGAGATCAAAAATCTGCAAACCACCTTTGATCAGGCAGTGGACGATGTGAATACGGAGCTTGCGCTGCACCAGAGTATGTCGGACTATCTGGCATTCGACCAGACAATTGTTCAGATTGTAAAGGCAGAAGACAAAAACAGCTTCGAAGCATACGAGCGCATGGTGAAAGAGTTTGATCCGATGATGGATTCCTTAAGTTATTTTTACCCGGAAATCCGACAGTCTACGGTCTATGTGCGTGATTTCGTCATTCCGCACGGCACGTATCTGCGTCCGGCGCGGGAAATGGAAAATGATGAATGGACAGCACCGGCAGACAATGATGTTCACTGGTATGCTGATATGGATCAGGGAACGGTGACGCTGGTGCGGTCTATGCCGCTGATTGATGACGGAAAAGGCGGTTTTTTATACATTTCCATGGACTACAGTAAGATTTTTGGCTCCATGGAGCTTACAGTTAATGAGGATTACGGTGTTTTCGTCTACAATGAGGACAAAGAAGTGCTGTATGAAAATCAGAAGATGACCAGGAATGCAAAATACCAGATGGAATTTTCAGACTTTCAGAAGATACAAAAAAAAGAGAAGCAGAATACAGCGAACTACATTCTCCTGGAAAAGGAGATTGAGCAGAATGGATGGCATGCCGCGTGCTATCTGCCGAAAAAAGGCATCATCAGTCCGATGCAGCCGATTCTTCTGATGGTTCTTCTGATGTGGGCAGGCTGCGTTATTTTCTCTGCGGTCGTGATTATGAAATTCTCCGGAAACATGGCGCACCGCCTTGAAAAGATAAAAATGACAATGTCCGAGGTAGAAGAAGGAAATCTGGAAGTGGAACTGGTTTCTACAGAAAGGGATGAAATCGGTGATCTGACGCGTGGCTTTAATCAGATGCTGTCACGCATCCGTCAGCTGATTCAGGAAGTCTATGAGAGCCGCATCCGCCAGAAACAGTATGAGATGACGGCGCTCCGCGCACAGATTAACCCGCATTTTCTGTATAATTCCCTGTCGCTGATCAACTGGAAAGCGCTGGAAATCGGTTCGGATGATATCAGCAAGGCGACGCTGGCGCTTTCGCGGTACTACAGGACTTCCCTGAACAAAGGCAAAAATACGATGTCCATCCGCGAGGAGATCGACAATGTGCGTTCGTATCTGCAAATTCAGGAAATGTTTCATGACTACAGCTTTACGGTTAAAATGGATGTAGCGGAGGATATTCTGGATTACCGTACATTGAACCTGATTCTGCAGCCGCTTGCCGAAAATGCGATTGCGCATGGAATTGACCGGCGGCGCGGCAGTGAGCCCGGCGTGATCACAATCAGCGGACGGCGTGACGGAAATTGTGTGGTACTTTCCGTGGCAGATAATGGTGTTGGTATGGAACAGGAGAAAGCACAGACAATTTTGACGGAGAAGAGCAGCGGCTACGGTGTGCGGAATGTCAATTCCCGGATTCAGCTCGAATACGGAGAAGCGTATGGTCTTTCGATTGAGAGTGAGCCGGGAAAGGGAACAAAAGTGACGGTGCGGATTCCGGGCGTGGAAAGGGAGGTACAGGCATGATGCAAAAAAAACTTGCGGCAGGCCTTGCTGTACTGCTGGCAGCGGGAATGGCGCTGAGCAGCTGTGGAGAAAGTGGCGCAGCAGGAAATGATTCTGTTTCCGATGCTGCCGGAAATGAGGCTGCGGCTCTTACGGAAGCGAAAACAACGCCGTACGGACGTTACCCGGAAACCATCACGTACACGCTGGCAAAAATGACGGGTGTGAATAATTCCAATCTCCCGGAGGGAGAAACCTATGAGGACAATGCCTATACACGCCTGATCCGCGAAATCATTAATGTACAGAACGAGGATGTTTATGAAAACTACGGTGATACCTATAACGTTGGCATTTCTACCATGATTGCAACAGGAAACATTGCCGATATCATGGTTGTGGATCAAAAAACGATGAATGCCATGCAGAAAAACGATCAGCTTGCCGATCTTACAGAGGTTTATGCAAATTGTGCCAGCGACCGTATCAAGGATATTTATGCAAGCTACGGTGAGGAGATTCTGCAGGGCTGTACCTTTGACGGAAAGCTGATGGCATTCCCGGAAACCAACATTTCGGACGGTCCGAATCTTCTATGGGTGCGGAAGGACTGGATGGAAAAACTGGGACTTTCCGTACCGGAAACGATCGATGATGTGAAACATATTGCGTTGACGTTTGCAGAGGAGAATCCGGCAAACCAGGAGATGGGTAACATCGGTCTTGCAGTCAGCACAACTCTGTACGGCGGCACGGGCATTTCTTCGGAATACGGCATGAATCTTATTTTTGCCTCATTTGGTGCATATCCGGGAAGATGGCTGACGGATGCGGAAGGAATGCCGGTTTATGGTTCCGTTCAGCCCAATGTAAAAGACGCACTTGGCATGCTGGCCGACTGGTACCAGGAGGGCGTCCTTGACCGGGACTTTTTGATCCGCACACAGGATGACATTGCCGAGCTCATTGCCCAGGGACGCTGCGGCATTTTCTTCGCACCGTGGTGGGCACCGAACAACCCGCTCTGGCGCTGTCATGAGACGGATCCGGAGGCCGACTGGCAGCCGTTTCTGATTCGGACCGGGAAGGATGGAAGTGTGCGATACTGCAACGAAAAGCTGACCGGAAATTATGTGGTAGTGCGAAAAGGGTATGAATATCCGGAGATTGTGCCGAAGATTCTGTCGGTGATGTTTGATTATATGCGCTATTCCTACGATGATCCAAGGGGAGAATTTCAGCAATATTATACGGGAAATATCGATCCGACGGCACGCCCCTTAGCAATCAATCTCGACTATAATCAGGCACTGACGATCTGTTACGAAAATCTGCAGGCGGCACTGAACGGGGAAAAATCGGAGGATGAGCTGGAGATTTTGGAAAGATCGTTCGAAAAGGTATGCCGCGCCTATCTGGAGAACCCGAAAACAGCGAGTGCGGAGGAGTGGAGCGCGTATTTATCCCGTATCACAGCCTGCTCGCTTTTAAGCGACGAAAAGATTCAAAGAGTGAATACGATTTATCCGACCCGGACGAAGACCACAGAAACATATCGTTACACCTTAAAAGAACTGGAATCGGAGACCTTTTTAAAAATTATCCGGGGCGAGTCTGAGCTTTCTTCTTTTGACGACTTTGTAAAAGAGTGGCAGGAGGAAGGCGGAAATGAGATCATTCAGGAGATGATTCAGGAAAGGAAAAGCCTGAGTTCACAGGAAAATCAGAAGACAGAAGAAAAAGCCGAGCAGAAGGCGGAATAAAAAACAGAAGAGGAGGCAGGACGCACCGGAAAAACGGTGCGCGGCCTCTTTTTTTGTTGCGGAAAAGAATTCTGCAGATTGCGGAAATGATTTTCCGGATACGCTCCGGTGTAGAAATGTAACGTAGAAATCCAACATAGATCATAGATTCTTGATATTTCAGAAAAATCCGCCAACTGCTATAATAAAATCAATAAGAACGAGAGATACCAAGCAGCAAATGCGATATGACAGCAGACGTTCCAGAAAGAAAAATCATATAAGGAGGATTTTCAATATGAAAAAGAAAGTAGTATCTATTATGATGACCGCAGCACTTGCAGTTGGCATGCTGGCAGGATGCGGAAACAGCGACAGCGGTTCTTCAAATGCCGCTTCCGGAAACGATTCCAAGAGCACATCCGAGGCAGGAAGCACAAGCGCATCTGCTTCCAACGCAGCAGAGGAAGAGGAAATTACCACAACCCTTACCGTATGGTCTCCATCAGAGGATCAGGCAAGCGACAGCGGTGAGTGGCTGCAGACCATGTGCAATCAGTTTGCAGAGGAGCATCCATCCTGGCACATTACCTTTGATTACGGTGTATGCGCAGAGAGCGATGCAAAAGATACCGTAACACAGGACGTTGAAGGAGCAGCAGATGTTTACATGTTTGCAAACGACAACCTGACATCCCTGATCGCTGCAAACGGAATTTCAAAACTCGGCGGACAGACAGTTGAGGAGGTAAAAGAGAACAACTCTCAGGCAATTGTAGATTCCGTATCCGTTGACGGCGATATCTACGGTGTACCATTCACCACAAACACCTGGTTTATGTACTATGATAAATCTGCATTCACTGAGGATGAAGTGAAAAACCTGGATACCATGATCGCAAAAGACAAGATTTCCTTCCCGATTACAAACTCCTGGTACATTGCTTCCTTCTACGTAGCAAACGGCTGTACGCTGTTCGGTGAGGACGGAACAGACGAGGCAGCAGGCGTTGACTTCGAAGGCGATAAAGCAAAAGCAGTGACCGATTACCTGGTTGACCTGGTAAACAATCCGAACTTCGTATCTGATGCAGACGGATCCGGTCTTTCCGGTCTGCGTGACGGTTCTGTAAAAGCAATGTTCTCCGGTTCCTGGGATGCATCCGCAGTTAAAGAGGCACTCGGTGATAATTACGGTGTTGTACAGCTTCCGACCATCACCATCAACGGCGAGGAGAAACAGATGAAATCCTTCTCCGGTTCTAAAGCAATCGGTGTGAATCCGAACTGTGAATATCCGCAGGTTGCAGTTGCTCTTGCAAGATATCTCGGAAGCGCAGATGCTCAGAAAGCACACTATGAAATGAGAAACGTAGTTCCGTGTAACGAAGAGCTGCTTTCCCAGATCACAGACGATGCACTGGTAACTGCTCAGAACGATACCTTCAACAATACTTCTATCATCCAGCCGTTCGTTAAGAATATGAGCAACTACTGGACTCCGGCAGAGAATTTTGGTAAATCTCTGGTCAACGGTGAAGTTACCCATGATAACGCTGCAGAAATGACAGAGAAACTGAACACAAGCATGAATACTTCTGCAGTCGAGTAAGCAAGACAGGCACTGAAGTGTTCGGAAATCAACAGGATTGAAACCACAGGCATTGTCAGACACCAGGATTGACAATGCCTGTCTTTCGGAAAGGATAGATTATGGCATCATTGAAAAAACGCGCCAAAGAGTTTGAGACTCCCTATCCGGTGACAAAAGCCATCACAAAGGGCGATGCGGTCACGAAACTTTCCATGTTTGTCATGGGACTGGGAAATCTGGCTCACAAACAGATCGTAAAGGGTATTTTATTTCTGGCAGTAGAAATTGCGTATCTCCTGTTTATGATCGAAGGCGGTATCAACAATCTCTATCATCTCATCACCCTGGGCGGCCGTGCGCAGGAAGAGGTGTGGAACGAGGCCAAGGGTATTTATGAATATACCGGCGGCGATATGACAATTCTGTTCCTGCTCTACGGAGTAGCAACGATTTTTATTACGGTTCTCTTCTTTATGATCTGGCGTGTCAATATGAAGAGCGCTTATGAGGTAGAGTGTCGTGCAAAGGAAGGGAAACATATCAACACCATCAAAGAGGATCTGGAAGCACTCGTTGACAAGAGACTGCACTGGACCCTGCTGACACTTCCGATTCTCGGTATTGTGATTTTCACAATCCTTCCACTGGTCTTTATGATCTGTATGGCTTTCACCAGCTACAGTAAAGTCGGCGACCATCTGACGATTTTTCACTGGGTTGGACTGAAAAATTTCAGTACGGTTCTTGGCATGGGCAACTCGATCGGCAAGACATTCTGGTCTGTTCTTGGATGGACCCTGATCTGGGCTGTGCTCGCTACCTTCCTGAACTATATTCTTGGTATGATTCTTGCGATTGTCATCAATCGTAAAACAACCCGCATCAAGGGATTCTGGAGATTCTGTTTTATGCTCTCCGCTGCAATTCCGCAGTTCGTTTCTCTTCTTCTGATGCGTACGATGTTAAAGGACAACGGCCTGATCAACAACCTCTTGGTTCAGGCCGGTCTGATCAGCAGTCCGCTTCCGTTCCTGACAAATGCGACCTGGGCGAGAGCAACGGTTGTTATCATCAACCTCTGGGTTGGTATTCCGTTTACCATGATGCAGGTTACCGGTATCTTACAGAACATTCCGGGTGAGCTTTACGAGGCAGCCCGTGTTGATGGCGCAGGTCCTGTGACAATTTTCTTTAAGATTACGCTGCCGTATATGCTGTTTGTCACGACTCCGTATCTGATTACGACGTTTACGGGTAATATCAACAACTTCAACGTTATTTATCTGCTGACTGCAGGAGCACCGGTTCCGGTCGGAGCAACCGCCGGAAAGACGGACCTTCTGGTTACCTGGCTGTACAAGCTGACGGTTGACTTACAGTACTTTAACGTTGGTGCGGTTGTCGGTATTCTTACCTTTGTCATTCTGGCTGTGGTTTCACTGATCACGTACCGGAATACTGGTTCTTACAAGAACGAGGAGGGATTCCAATAATGAATAACAAAGAGAAAAAAACACACTCCATGAAAGCGCGTGGAATGATTTCCGATGTGATTGTACATGTGGTTCTGGCACTGCTTGCGATTGTGTGGGTGATTCCGGTTCTGTGGATTGCACTCTTAAGCTTCAGTACACAGAAGGGATCTTATGTTACCAGCTTTTTCCCAAAGGGATATACGCTTCATAACTATGTGCGTCTGTTTACAGATACGCAGGTGTTAGACTTTCCGCAGATGTTTAAGAACACATTTATCATTGCGGTGTTCAGTTGTCTGATTTCTACAATATTTGTGCTTTCGGTTTCTTACTGCATGTCGAGAATGCGGTTTAAAATCCGTAAGACTTACATGAACATCGCGATGATCTTAGGTCTGTTCCCGGCATTTATGTCGATGGTTGCTGTCTACTATATTTTAAAGGCAGTTGGCCTTTCGGAGGGATCGATGATCCGTGTGGCATTGATTCTGGTGTACTCGGGCGGTTCCGGAGCGGGATTCCTGCTTGCAAAGGGATTTTTTGATACGGTTCCGAAGGCACTGGATGAGGCGGCTTATCTGGATGGAGCAACGAGATTCCAGGTATTTACGAAGGTGACAATTCCACTGAGTAAGCCGATTATTGTGTACACGACTTTGAGTGCATTTCTGGGACCGTGGCTGGACTTTATTTTCGCAAAGGTTATCTGCAGGGCGAATGCGAAGTATTATACGGTTGCACTGGGTCTGTGGAAGATGCTGGAGAAGGAGTATATCGACAGCTGGTATACTTGCTTTGCGGCGGGAGCGGTTTGCATTTCGGTGCCGATTGCGATTTTGTTTGTTGTAATGCAGAGATATTATACAGATGGGCTTTCAGGAGCCGTCAAAGGATGATTTGTGGAGCAGCCGATGAGGGGTCGGCTGCTCTATTTGTGTGGGGGGGAGGGACGGATCTGGCTCCGGCGCCGTGGCACCTGCCGCACAGACGGGCGCGGTGGCATCGGCGGGCGGATGATGACGTGTGGGAGGCGGTGGATTGAGGAACCGAGGCTATTCGACAGGAAATCTGATGATTTCCCGTCTCAGAGCCTCTTGACTTCCGGCCTGGATGGCCGTCCGTCATCCTCAATCCACCGCCTCCCACGTGTGCATCATCCGCATGCCGCCGATGCCAATGCGCCTGTCTGCGCGGCAGGTGCCACGACGCCGGAGCCAGATCCTGGGGTTGGAGGACGGGAGGAGTGGTCTGGATCTGCCCGGAGGGCAGATCGGCGTGAGATTGTTGTATGTGGAAGGGGAGAGTGTGTTGGAGGACGGGGAGAGGGGCTGGATTCGCCTGGAGGGCGAATCGGCGTGAGTTTGTTGACTGGTGCAAAGTTTGGAGATAGAATGAAAAAAATATTTTCGGAGTTTTTTGTGCTTGATTTTATGAGAACAGAAAAGTTTCGGGAAGATATTGTGTGAAATTTGGAGGTTTTTGGGTATGGATAGGATTCGACTGAATGCTTCGGAGTGGATGGATTTCCGGAGTGGAGAAAAGAAGTGTTTTTTGCTGACAAACGGACTGGGAGGTTATTGTTCGCTGACGGTGATGGGGAATGCGGCGAGGAATGATCAGGCGCTGTTAATGGGAGCATTGAAGGCGCCTACGGTGCGGGAGCATCTGATTTCGAATGTCTGGGAGACGTTGGAGGTGGATGGTGAGGAGACGGAGCTGTTTTCACAGGAGTTTGTGAATCGGACGCAGAATGTGGAGGGGTTTCGGTTTCTGGAAGGATTTGAGATGGGGAGTCTGCCGGTATGGTTTTACCGGGTGAAGGGGGTTGAGATTGAGAAGACGATTGGGATGGTTCAGGGGGAGAATACGGTTCTTGTCCGGTATCGGGTGAGAAGTGGGAAGAAGGGGAGTTTTTCGGTTCGGCCGGTGATGCGGTTTGCGGCGAAGGGAGAGCAGCTGCAGGAGGGGCAGAATTTTGCGGTGGACCGGAAGTGCATTGCGAGTAATGGTGTGATTCTTTCTTATGGAACGAATGGGGAGCTTCAGATGGAGAAGGAGAGGATCTGGAGGGATTTGTTTTTTGAGCAGGATGCGCGGGATGGAAGAGATGGCATCGGAAGTGCTGTCGTGAATCATCGGATTCGGTTTGAGATGACGGGAGACGGCAGGGAGCAGGTCTTTTTTGTTGTGTATAGTCTCGCGGATGATGTGGATAAGTGGGATGAGGAAAGGATTGCGCTGTGGATAGAAGAGGAAGAGAAGCGGCAGGAGGCGATTGCGGAAAAGTCCGGGATTTCTGATCCGGTGGGAAAGCGGCTGGCGGTGAGTGCGAGTCAGTATATTACGGAACGTGCATCGACAGGTGGGAAGAGTATTATGGCTGGTTTTCCTTATTTTGCGGACTGGGGGCGGGATACGATGATTTCGCTGCCGGGGTGCACGCTGGCAATTGGGGAATATGAAGAGTGCAAGAGCATTCTTCGAACCTTTATGGCATATACAAAAGAAGGACTGATGCCGAACCTGTTTCCGGAGGGGGATGCGCTTCCGATGTATAATACGGTGGATGCGGCCCTTTTGTTTTTGGATGTGGTGTATGAGTATTACCTTGAAACAGGAGATCTGGAGTTTGTGTGCGAGGCGTTTCCGGTGATGGAGGATATTGTGTTCTGGTATCAGAAGGGAACGGATTTCCATATTAAAATGGACAGTGACGGGCTGATTATGGCCGGGGGCGGTCTGGAACAGGTGACGTGGATGGATGTGCGGATTGACAAGGAGCTGCCGACACCGCGTCACGGGAAGCCGGTGGAGATTAATGCGTACTGGTATAATGGTCTGAGGATTCTGGAAGAGCTGGCGCCGTTTGTCGGAAAGGATGGATCGGCGTATGGGAAGCTTGCGGAGCAGGTGAAGAAGAGTTTCCTCGAAAAGTTCTGGATGGAAGAGGAAGGATATCTGAAGGATGTGCTGAACGGCACGTATGAAGAGAAGCAGTTTCGATGCAATCAGGTCTTTGTGCTGGCGCTTCCGTTTCAGATGATGAGTCAGAAGCAGGGGCAGCGGATCTTACAGGCGGTTAAAGAAAAGCTGTATACGACAGCAGGACTGCGGTCATTGGAGATGGAGGATCCGGCATTTCATCCATGGATCGGCGGAAGCCAGCCGGAGCGTGACAGGGCATATCATCAGGGGACAGTCTGGGGATTTCCGCTTGGGGCGTATTTCCGTGCGGTGCTGAACTATTTCCCGAAGGAGGGAAAACAGGAAGTGCGCCGCGGACTGGACCGTCTTGCGAGCTGGATGCAGGAAGGATGCCTGTTTCATCTGGCGGAGATTTATGATGGTGCGGCGCCGGTGATGTCGAAGGGCTGCTATGCGCAGGCGTGGAGTGTCGGAGAGATTCTGCGGGTTTACAAAGAAATGGAGGGAAAGAAGATGAATGCGGTGGTGAAAAGAACGCCGGCGGAGTGGAAAAGCTTTTTTGAATCGGAAGAATTTGTGGAAAACTTTACGTATGAAGGGGATGACCTCGGTGTCTCGGTGAAGAAGAGCAGGGAATGTGATGGAAACTGGCAGATGCCGAAAAAGGATGAGCAGTTTGTGACAGAGTGGAAGCTCTGGGCGCCGACAGCAATGGAGGTTTCGCTGGAGCTGTTTTCACGTGGCAGCAGCCGGGAGTACGGGGACCGAAAAATAGCCTCGATTGCGATGACGCGCGGCGAAAAGGGTGTCTGGAGTTGTGCATTGCAGGGAGCGCGGTATGGAACGTATTATACGTATCACATTCTGCACTCAGATGGCGTTTTTGATACGGTCGATCCGTACGGCGTGGCTTCCGGTGTTGATTCGGAGCGGAGTATGGTAGTAAATCTTGCAGAGACGGACCCGGTGGGCTGGGAGCAGGATAAAAGACCGGAAATCCGGCCGGAGGACCGCTGTGTGTATGAGCTTCATGTGAAGGATTTTTCAAGCGATCCGAATTCCGGTGTTTCGGATAAGCACCGTGGAAAGTTTCTGGCATTTACGGAAGAAGGCACAACACTGAATGGAGACGGAATTCATGCGACAGGGCTCGATTATCTGAAGTCGCTTGGCATTTCTCATGTGCATCTGCTTCCTGTTTTCGATTTCGGAAGTGTGCCGGAAGACGATGCGGAAGCGTTCAACTGGGGCTACGACCCGGTGCAGTACAATGTGCCGGAGGGATCCTATGCAACCGATCCTTTCCACGGAGAGGTACGTATCCGGGAAATGAAGGAAATGGTTCAGGCACTGCATAAAGCCGGCATCGGCGTGATTATGGATGTGGTATACAATCATACGTATAATCTCGATTCGCCGCTTCAGAAAACAGTTCCTTATTATTATTACCGTGAATGGGAGGACGGCACGATTTCCAATGGCTCCGACTGTGGAAACGAGACGGCAAGTGAGCGGGAGATGTTCCGCCGCTTTATGGTTCACTCGGTTTGTTACTGGGCGAAGGAATATCATATCGACGGTTTCCGCTTCGATCTGATGGCACTGCATGACACGGAGACCATGAATGCGATCCGCACAGCTCTGAACCGGATGCCGCGCGGCGAGGAGATTCTGGTTTACGGTGAACCGTGGAAAGCAGCGGCAAGCGCAATGCAGGAGGGATATTTCCCTTCGGATAAACAGAATATCGGAAAGCTGATGGATGGCATTTCCATGTTCTGTGACGATACGAGAGATTCCATCAAGGGAAGTGTTTTCATTGCCGCAGAGGGAGGCTATGTCAATGGAAAAGAGCGTCTTTCAGCAGGAATACTTTCCGCGACAGACGGCTGGCTGGACGGAAAAGGAGCCTATGAGCCGCGCAATGCGAGCCAGCTGATTCCGTATGTGTCGGCACATGATAATTATACACTGTGGGATAAATTAAAACTGTCCGATCCGAAGCGGAAGGAGGATGCGGAGCCGGATTTTGACAAGATGGATGAGCGGACGCTTTCGATGAACCGTCTGGCGGCGGGCATTGTGATGACCTGCAAGGGAATGCCGTTTTTCCAGGCGGGTGAGGAATTTGCGCGCACGAAGCATGGCGAAGGAAACAGCTTCAAATCGTCGTGGCAGCTCAACAAAATTGACTGGACACGCGCCTTAGAGCAGGAAGAGCTGGTGGACTATTACCGTGGTCTTCTCGCTCTGCGCCGAAAATTTCAGGCATACGGAACGTGCGAGCCGGACTGTAAAAAGACATTTTTCCGTGAAAACCAGATCGCAGGTTACGAACTGGAATACCCGGATGGCCGCGCAGTCTGCGTCTTCTACAATCCATGGGAAAAAGAAGCTTTTCAGAAACTCCCGGAAGGAAACTGGAAACTGCTCTGCGATGGAAAACGCTGTGCAGAGGATGGAGCAGAGATGAAAGAAAGCATGATGCTTCCGGCAAAATCGATGGTTCTGCTGGCGTGGGAGTAAAATTGTAAATTTTGTCCCTTTTTGTCGGAATGCCGTCTGTGGAAACGGGCATCGATCATTCTGCCAGGCAGCGAGCGGGAATCAATTGTTTTTCGTTTAAGATAAAAATGCACTGTGAAATTGTCCGACGACGTTCCACAGTGCATTTTTATGTTTATGTGAGCAATGAGTCAGGATCTGTGCTTACACGAGATCCTGGCGATATCTAAGAGTTCGGATCATTATTCGTCCACAACTTCCAGTACATCCATCGGGCAGGCTTTCGCGCAGATACCGCAGGCGATACATTTGGAAGCCGGATTTCCCTCGGTTTTTACGATCAGGCCAAATGGACAGGCCTTCGCACAGGCTCCGCATCCCGTACATTTTTTCTTGTTGATCATGTAAACGCCCTTCGGGTTCTGGGTAATGGCGCCTTCCGGACAGGCCTCGGCACATTTACCGCACTGCGGACAGGCGATCGGGCGGACAGCCTTTTTCTCTACGATCTGCAGACATGCCTTGTCCGGATCAAATACCTTATAAAATGCCTCAGAACATGCTCCCACACAGGCAAGACAAGCCATACAGGTGCTGCCTTTTTTTACTTTCAGTTTTTTCATTTTGTTTTATCCTCCGCTTAAAGATGTTGTTTTTCCTATTTTACCATTTTTGAACTTTTTTCTCAATGATATTTCCGGAATTTGCCATCTTTTTCCTGCTTGCGGTTTTGCTTCCGTTTCGCATGGCTTTGCACAGATACAAAAAATCTTAAGAAAGCAGACGGAAAAAAAGCAGTTTTTCTTCGGAAAATATACAAAAAGAAAAATCGGAAATTTGTTATGATGAAAAGGAAGAATGTACTCTCAATCATCTCACAAAATCAGGCACAGAAAGATTTTGGGAGTACACCATAAGATCGGGAGGGGGATTTTTCATGATCCGTGAAAACAATACACTGGAATGGCAAGAGATAGCAGAACAAAAAAGAATGACACAAAGAAGGATAATACAAAGAAGAGAAAGAGCACGGAGACGAAAAAGAAAGGTATGGCGGATCCGCGGGCTGCTATTGCTGTTCGGCTGTCTTCTGTTTTTGGGCGGTGTGCGGCGCTTCCGGCAGAATCCGATCCAACGGTATGCGAAAGCAAACGGCATTTCAATGGATCGGTACCCGGAGGAGCTGTTGTCGCTTTACGAGAGAAACAATGAGACGGAGACGTTCGTCGAAGAATATCCGTTGAAAAAAGAGGAGGAGCCGGAGATTGACCTGAGCGACCTGTCATCCGCATCGGAGGTTCCGCTTCTCTTGCAGTGGGATCAGAGATGGGGCTATCACCGATATGCCGGTGAAGTGATGGGATTAAGCGGCTGCGGACCGACAGCACTTTCCATGGTTGCCATTTTCATGACTGGCGATATCACAAAAAATCCGCGCTGGGTCGCCGATTTTGCCTCACAGAACGGCTATGCCGTAGACGGCAGCGGAACCGCCTGGTCTCTGATGCTGGAAGGAGCCCGGCAGATCGGCCTTTCCAGCAAAGAAATCCCTGTGGAACGGGAACGGGTGGAAAACAACCTGCAGGCCGGAAACCCCATCATTGCCCTGATGGGACCCGGGGAGTTTACCAGCAACGGTCATTTTATCGTTCTTACCGGATTGCAGAATGGCAGACTGAAAATCAACGACCCAAACAGCAGAAAAAATTCCGAAAAAACCTGGGATATCGATCAGGTGCTGGAACAGACAAAAGCGGTATGGGTATATTACAAATAATAAAATAGAAGACATACCCATCAAAGCCTCCGAATACACTGTAAAAACAGCGTCTTCGGAGGCTTTTTGTGAGGGACTATATCGAAGAGCGTGCTGTGGAGACAGCAATTTACATGATTGAGACGAAAGCGACCGTACGGCAGACGGCGAAAAAATTCGGAGTGAGCAAAAGTACCGTGCATAAGGATCTGACATCACGTCTGGTACAAGTGAATCCGGGTCTGGCGGCAGAGGCAAGGAAAATTCTGGATGTGAACAAGTCTGAACGCCACATTCGCGGCGGCATGGCAACGAGAGAAAAATATCTGCATCAGAAGCAGAAGTGAACGAAAGTGAACCAAAGAAGCTCTTTCCTAATTGCCTCAAATAGGGTATGATAGAGAAAGAAAATTACGAAAACAGAGGGAATTTTATGAACGATTATATCCTGGAAGTCTGTGTGGACTCGGCGGAGTCGGCGCTTGCGGCGGCAAAAGGCGGGGCAAGCCGGCTGGAGCTGTGTCAGAATCTGGTGATCGGCGGAACAACGCCGGGTTCGAAGCTGTTTGAGGTGATCCGCAGACAGACAACCATTCCGATTCATGCATTGATCCGCCCGCGGTTCGGGGATTTCTGCTACACCCCATATGAATTAGAAGAAATTCGCGAGGAAGTTGCGATGTATCGCGAACTCGGTGCAGAGGGCGTTGTGATCGGCGTGCTGAAAGAGGATGGAACAATGAATATGACAGCGATGGAACAGCTGATGGAGGCAGCCGACGGCATGTCCGTGACGCTGCACCGCGCGTTTGATGTCTGCCGCGATCCCAAAGAAGCGCTTGAGCAGGCGGTATCGCTCGGTATGAACACCATTCTTACCTCCGGTCAGCAGAACAGTGCGGTAAAAGGAGCAGAGCTTCTCGCCGAACTGCAGCGCCAGGCGGCGGGACGCATCCGTATTCAGGCGGGCGGCGGTATCTGCGCGGATGCGATCCGCGAGCTGTATCCGAAAACCGGCGTGACCGCCTACCACATGTCCGGAAAAATCGAACTGGCGAGCCCGATGCAGTATCGGAAAGAAAATGTGAACATGGGACTTCCATCCTTAAGCGAATACACCCTCTACCGCACGGACGTCAAAGCCGTGCGCAGCGCGAGAGCGGTACTGGAAGAACTTTAAGAAAATAAAAAAAGAAAAGGACATAACATTATTATGAAAGCAAATACCATCAGCGGCCAGCGGCAGTATGCGTTCGTCAGCCAGTTTAACTACATCCGCGAAGCCGGAACGGAAGGCGAAGAAAAAGCAGCCTGCCGGATCGAAAAAGAACTTTCTGAAATCGCAGAAAAATGGGGGCAGGGCGAATTGCAGATCCGCCGCGAGCCGTTCGAGATTGAGACATGGCAGGTTGACGAAGCTGTCTTTACGGTCACAGAGCCATATGAGAAAACATACACCGTCCGCGGCTGCTTCGCGGCAGCCAATACCGCTCCGGAAGGCGTGGAGGCGCCATTCCTCTACGTAGAAAACGGCGACCCGGTCAGCCTTTCCCATGCAGAAGGGAAAATCGTCCTGATCAACGGCGGTGCCAATGCAGAAAACTATGAAAAACTGGAAAAAGCAGGAGCCGTCGGATTTCTGATCCTGACCGGAACGCCGCTGGACAAAGACGAGGACCGCCTGCCGGACTACCGCACCCTGCGCGGCGTAAAAAATCCGAAACTGCCGTGCGCCGTCATTCATTATCTTGATGCGATGGAACTGGTAGAACGGGGAGCGAGCCGTGCACGCCTCGTTTTACAGCAGAAAAAAATCAGGAGAACGTCGAAAAATATCATCCTGCGCATCCCGGGAACCGAGCAGCCAGAGGAAATCCTGACGCTGACGGCTCATTACGATTCCGTTCCGCAGGGACCTGGTGCATACGACAACATGGCGGGCGCAGCGATCATCATGGAGCTGGCACACTACTTCGCCGAAAACCGCCCGAAACGGACACTGGAATGCATCTGGTTCGGCGCGGAGGAGCTGGGTCTCTGCGGAAGCCGGGCGTATGTGAAAGCGCATGAAGCCGAGCTGACGCAGCACCGCTTCAACATGAACGTCGACCTCGCCGGACAGGCCATCGGCGGAACCGTGCTTGGCGTGGCAGCAACGAAAGAGGCATGCGACGCGATCATGGAGCACTTAAAACAGGCGGACAAAGGCGTATCGCTCATCAACAACATCTGGAGCAGCGATTCCAACACCTTCGCATGGAAGGGCATCCCGGCGATGACGCTGAACCGCGATGGTTTCGGCATGCACACCTGCCACGATACGATCGACTGGATCTCCGCCTGGTCACTGAACCGGAGCGCCGGTGTCCTGGGCGAAATTGCCGAGTATCTGGCGGATGCAGAACCATTTCCATTTGAAAGAGAAATCCCGGCAGACTTTGCGGAGAGATTAAAAGCTTATTTTGGAGAATAAAAAGGAGAGAACATCATGAGCAAAAAACCAGTATTAGTCATCATGGCAGCAGGAATGGGAAGCCGTTACGGCGGATTAAAACAGATTGATCCGGTTGACCCGTACGGAAATATGATTATCGACTTTTCCATTTATGATGCAAAACAGGCAGGCTTTGAGAAAGTCATCTTTATCATCAAAAAAGCCATCGACGAGGCATTCCGCGAGGGCATCGGCAAGCGAATTGAGAAATACATGGATGTAGAGTATGTTTACCAGGAACTCGACGTTCTCCCGAAAGGCTACGAAGTGCCGGAAGGCCGCGTCAAACCGTGGGGAACCGGTCATGCGATTCTCTGTGCGGCAGAAGCCATCGACGGCGCACCGTTCGCCGTCATCAATTCCGATGATTATTATGGAAGAACGGCATTCGAGGAGATCTACCGCCAGCTGACAACCGAGCAGGACGGCGCGACCTATCAGTACGCGATGGTTGCCTACGACCTGTACAAAACCCTGACCGACAATGGCCACGTAGCCCGCGGCATCTGCACCGCAGACGACCAGAACCACCTTGTCGGCATTCATGAGCGCACAAGAATCGAAAACCACGGCGGACAGGCCGAATACACCGAGGATGACGGCGCAACCTGGACCGGACTGCCGCAGGGAACCATCGTTTCCATGAACCTCTGGGGCTTCACACCGAGCATTCTGATCGAGCTGAAACGCCGCTTCCTGCCGTTCCTCGAGAATGTATACAAAACCAACCCGTTAAAAGGCGAATACTTCCTGCCGTTCGTTGTCGATGAACTGCTGCAGGAGAAAAAAGCGGAAGTCACCGTACTCCGCTCCTATGATAACTGGTACGGCGTAACGTACAAAGAAGACAAAGAAAATGTCATGGCAGCACTGCAGAAATTAAAAGACGAGGGCCGTTATCCGCAGAAACTGTGGGAAGAATAACAAACGAACGGTACTGGGAAATTTTCTCCATGAGCGCATCTTTCGCAATGAAAAGAAATCCTGTATAATGGATGGAAGGAAATGCAAGGAGAATACCAATGGATACCTTATATATTGTAATACCAGCCTATAATGAGTCGGAAAATATCAAAAGAACGATCGAGGAATGGTGTCCCGTCGTGGAGAAGCATAACGGCGGCGGTGCGTCCCGTCTTGTGATCATCAACGATGGAAGCCGCGACGATACGTATGAAATTGCTTCAGCAGAGTGCGAAACCCACCCGTTGCTCACCGTGCTGACGAAGCCAAACGGCGGCCACGGTTCCACCGTTCTGTACGGTTACCGCTATGCACTTGAAAACGGTGCGGACTATATCTTCCAGACCGATTCCGACGGTCAGACCGATCCGGCGGAGTTCGAAAAGTTCTGGCAGATCCGCGAGGGCTACGACGCCATTTTCGGAAACCGCACAAGCCGCGGCGACGGCTTTTCCCGCGCTGTCGTGGAAAAAGTGCTGTGCGCGGTGCTCTGGACCTATTTCCACGTATCCGTGCCGGATGCAAATGCCCCGTTCCGTCTGATGAAAGCAGACTACGTGGCCGAGTATCTGCCGCTGATGCCGGAAAACTACAATCTGCCGAACGCACTGATGACTGCCTTCGGAGCGTATTTTCACCGGAAAATCCGTTTCATCCCGATCAGCTTCAAGCCGCGTCAGGGCGGAACAAATTCCATCAACATCCGTAAAATCGTAAAAATCGGCCGTCAGGCGCTGCACGATTTCTGTGAGATTCAGAAAGCGGCTGCGAAAAAAAGAGGATAAAAAATAATATAAGAGAAGGAACGTATCCCATGTTTCATGAGATACGTTCCTTCTTTTTGTATGCTTATTTTTTATTATGGACCTTATTTTTAATAGAAGCGATGCGATCTTTTCTGATTCATGGAATCCTTTAGTGCCAGAAGTGATTCGATCAGGATCAGAAGCAGGATCACAGCGATCATGACTGCGAGGATCTGATTTGTTCGCTGATGGAACCAGGAGCCGATTCCTGTGTGTGCAGTCTGTGTATTCTCGGCCTGTGCGGCATTTTCAAGAGCTGCAGTTTCCGAAGTAATAATCTGTGCATCCGGGTCTGTTGTTCTGGCAGATGGTACAATCTGCGTTGCGGCTGGAAGCTGGCTGGAAGAAGTAACAGCGGATGCGGTAACTTCCGGGTGGATGGTGGAAAGATCAACTTCTTCGTCTTCTGTAACAACTGCGCTGGCAATCGGTTCTGCTGCGATCGGTTCGGATGCAGGAACCTGTTCCGGTGCGGTTTTGGATGCAGGAGCTGCGGTTTCCGGAAGAATATTTTCCTGTGCCGGCTGTTCCGAAGCAGATGGCTGTACCACGGTCGGGGTTTCTGCCGGTGCGGATGGCTGTTCCGGAACGGATGGTTCTGGAGCGGCCGGTTCTTCCGGAACTTCCGGTGCAGATGGCTCTTCTGGAAGAGATGGCTCCGGGTCAGTTGCCGGTGTTTCCGGGATTGCGGTACAGTAAACAAGAGAAGTCATCGCCGCCGAAGAATCCGTAATCACAACGGAACCACCATTGGAAACGGCCTGTCCATTAACATAGAAGGAAATCTGATCCATATCCAGTGTGTAGCCAGGTTCCGTAACCATCGATACGGAGAACGTTCCGTTTACTTCCTCGACCGGTTCGCTGTTCTGATACAGGACATAGGAACCATCATCGGAAAGATATGACATGGTGACCGGCGCATCCATTGTGGAATCCTGAAATGTCAGGGCAGCATCGGTAAAAGCAAGAGCCGCCTGATCGGTGTTCAGATAGAATTCCAGGTTCTGTGCATCGTAATGGGTGAAGTGAATGGTAATTTCACCGGCGTCTGTATTTTCTGCACTTGGAACTGTCTCGGCTGCTGCCGAATACGGAGCGGAAAAAAATAATCCGGCCGCCAGGAGGCCTGCCATTCCGAATCTCAGAATCAAATTTCCTGTGTGTTTTTTCGTTGTCTGTGTGCTGTGTAACATATGACATCCTCCTTTCACCTGATCGGTTTCTAATGTCGGTCTGTTTTATTTTCCTGCGGTAAGTTTCAAGTATAAATTGAAAGAAAAATAATTGATAAAATATAAATTTTCTTTCTTTTTAAAGATTATACCATATGTAGAAAGAAATATCATGTAAAAATAAAAAGTTAAAAGAAAATTTGAAAATGCGTCAAAAGTGGAAAAGGTTTGTAATGCATGTCGAAAAATAGAAAAAGAACTGTCATAATTTCTTAAAAAATATTTGCGGAAAAAGATGGCAGAAAGGGCAGAATGTGAAACAAAAGCAAAATAAAAAGAAGGAAACAAGACACGGAAAAGTATTCCAGGCAGGCCGCATGCAGAAGAAAAAGTGGGAATAAAAACCGATCCAATTCGTCAAAAAAGCGGAAAAGTGGTGAAAAATTGTGGGTCCTATGAAAAAAACGATGGGAAAAGGCAGGAATGTTGTCGAAATATTCTAGTTGACAAAAAGATGTAACACTGGTAGAATCGGTTTGTAACAAGATGTAACAAAAACGTAATAATTGTTCAGGAGGTAAGTATGACATTCAAAAAAAGTTATGTGCCGGGCATCCTGGGGAGCGTGCTCACACTGACTGTCATCATGGCTGCACCCGTAAAAGCAGAGACAAAGGAAGAAACCATTTTAAATAAAACAGACTGGAGCACAATGGCTGCAGCAAACGTAGAAGGATATGTCAACATCCGCAGCGAGGCAAACGCAGATTCCGAGATCGTCGGAGTTCTGATGCCGGGCTATGCGGTTACTGTAACAGAAAAAGGAGACGAGTGGAGCAAGATCTCTTCCAATGGTGTAGAAGGCTACATAAAGAATGAATATCTGGTATTTGGGGAAGAGGCAAAAGCACATTACCGCAATATGTGCGGTATCACCGGAGTTGTTCAGGCGGACAGCCTTCGTGTCCGTGAGGCAGCATCCACAGATTCCGCGCAGGTTGGAACACTGACACAGAATGGTGAAGTCAGCATATTCGGCGAAGAGGCTGACTGGTATCAGATCCAGTACAGCGGAAGCAGCGCATACGTTCATGGAGACTATGTGACACTTTCAGAGGAGTTAAAAGGTGCTGTTTCCATGGAGGAATACCAGGCATCACAGGCCTGTGCGGCAAGCAGCGCAGCAGCAGCCTCCACAGCAGGCAGTGCATCGGTAATTTCCGCAGACAGCAATGATGTGGCAATGCTTGCAGCACTGATCGAGTGCGAGGCAGGCGGCGAGAGCTACACAGGAATGGTGGCAGTCGGAGCGGTTGTAGTAAACCGTGTCAACAGCGGTTCCTTCCCGAACAGCATTTCCGGCGTTATTTATCAGGGTGGACAGTTTACACCGGTTGCGACCGGAACTTTCCAGAGTGTGCTCGCACGCGGAGCGAGAAGTGACTGTTACGCAGCTGCACAGGCTGCACTTGCAGGTGAGAGCCCGGTTGGCGGATGCCTGTATTTCAACAGCGGCTACGGCAGCGGAATTCAGATCGGATATCAGCATTTTTATTAAAAACAGGCGTGGAACCTTTGCAAGGGGATAGGCGGAGGGAGCATGCATTTCCATAGATTGTGATCGGTTCAAAGTCATGAAAAATGAGATGGAATCGACGGTATAGAAAAAAGAGTAAGTGAACAAGGGGAGACGTTCACTTACTCTTTTTTTACTCTGAAACAAATACTACCGGATAGTCAAAAAGTGCAGACCATCCTTATGGAGTTTTACAGGAAATGTTGTTGGATTTCCAGTTACGGGACATCGTTATTTTCAAAAATTTTCAACAGCTTGGTTTTCTGGTTATCGGCGCGGAAGTCTGCTAATGTCTGACGCAGTGTTGTATGGCGGACGCGGTAGGTATTGGAGAGAAAACAGAAAAAAGTGATTCCCCAAAATACCGGCCAGAGCAACACACATTTATGAAGCTTGGAAAATCGAAGCTTCATCTGAACATGCCCTTCGTGGAACCAGGCACGGACACCGGCGTGCCGGTAAGAGCCGCGGCTTACGATTTTCCGCTCCGTGTCACTGCCAAAGTCGCCGTCTGCGAGAATTTGTTCCAGAAAGGCAGCACAGTCAGCGGCAGAAGAACGAATCTGCGGGTCAATCGAAGCGGAAAGACCGAAATAAAGATGGCAGGATCCGAGAATCAGCTCATAAAGATGAAAAATTTTTGATTCCCGGCACCAGGAGTGGATTTTCTCAAAATCAATCTCAGATGCATACTGCTTCAGATACAAGGTAAAATCGCAGAGCAGACGGCTGCCGAAACCACTGTAGAGATAGTGTTTGAGCATATGGTGCAGCATATAAAATACATTTTCCGTGGGCGGAAGAACAGGATAGGTCTGACCGTAAAGTTCCACGAAAGACGGCTTCAGATGATCCGGGGAGAAGATCTCATCTATCAGCTCGTTGGCACGGGCAAACTGATAGATGCCAACGATACGGTAATGGAGTTCCAGGGTAAAGGAACGGCCGGTTTCCGGAAAGGTAAAGCGGTAGGTAACATGATGATCACTGTCTTCCGGCTCCTCTGTGTATCCATTCGTCTCGAGAATACGACAGGCACGGGAAAAAGCCTCTTTTTCGGGAATATAAAGGTCCAGATCTCCCAATTTTCGGTATTCGGGAACAGGATAATTGGCGGCGAGGCTCATACCCTTTAAGAGAAAACAGGGAATCTTCTCTGCAAGGAGGAGCGAAAAAGTAAGGCGTGTGAAATGTTCCAGCTGATAATAGGAGAGCAGCATCTGTTTTGTCTGCTGTTTTATCCCGGAAAACGATGGCTGCTGTTCAAAATAAGGCAGAAGAAAAGGAAGTGAACAATGTTTTTCTGCCAGACGGTACAAAGCAGCGGTATCCACCCCATCGAGTGGGATCGGTTCAGACGAATCGGTGCATAAATTTTTCAGAATCTGTAGATAAACGGTATCAAGCGGCTGCATGAGAGACTCCTTTGAAGATTTTTTGTGAAAAGAGAGATATGGTTCAGTATACCACAAAAATGCCGAAATTTGAGCGATAAAATAAAAAAATATTACAGATAACGATAAAAAATAAAATAAAGTTTACAATGAAATAAGTTGGGGCTATAATAAATCTGTCAGTACAGCATTTCATAAACAGCTGTATCAAACACTCAGACAAGTGTAGGGTATAGTCATTTTGAAATGTTCTGGAATGATGGCCTTTCCCACCATCGGGAAGAAAAACGTAAGTGAATGGAGAGAAAGATGACCAGAAAAGGTGAGTTTGTACTCAGACAACTCGCAGATGAATATATTCTGATTCCTTATGGGACAACGACAGAAAAAATGAATCGGGTACTTACCCTAAGTGAAACTGCGGCTTTTATTTATGAACAGACAGGTGATGCCGCGTCTGAGGAGGAGATTGCCAGACGGCTTGGAGAAGCTTATGATGTGCCGGCGGAGGACGTGCAGGAGGATGTAAACGCCGTGCTGCAGACATTGCAAAATTGTGGGGTTCTGGAGTGTGCCTGAAAAACGAAAAATCATTTTCGTAATCTGCAAAAACGAAGAGGATAGTATATGATAGTATTTTTGGTCGGTGGCGAGAGCAGACTGATGGATGATCTGATTACCAAGATGGAAAAAGAAGGACATAAGACGTATCTGTTAACGGGAAAACGGGACAGAAGAGGAAAATACCGTCGTGTCTTTGAACGCTACGATTTTCCTTATGAAAGTGAGAGTGTGCAGGAAATATTCTCGAATGTCAATCCGGATCTCGTGCTTTTTCTCGGCGCCTATGATACAAATTATGACTGGAGTGATGCGAGAAAAGAGTCTGTCCGCTATACGGCGGATCTGACCAATATTCTGTCGGCGTATGCATTTAAGCAGGATGGCCGGTTTATTTATTTGTCGTCCGAAGCAGTTTATGGCCGTTCCTACAGCAGTGATATCCACGAAACGGAACCGGCATCCGCGAAAAGCTTTCAGGCAATGGCGCTTCTGCAGGGAGAAAACATCTGCAGAAGCTACCGTGATACCAGAGGGATGGACACGCGGATTCTTCGTTTTGACCATATGTACGGCATTCCGCGAAAAGGAAAAACAGACAGAAATCCGTGTTTTTGGATGACACTGGAAATGCTGAAGACGAATCAGATCGCAGCCAACAGCAGAACTGCTTTTTCCATGATTTACCAGGATGATGCCGTTGCGTTTGCCTATCGCGCAATGATGGAGGAGAGTCCCAAATATCCACTGTACCATATCACATCCGGTGAAGCGATCACACAGATGGATCTGGCGGAGCTGATCCGGCAGAACGCAGACGGCGTGGAGATCCGTGACGATACAGTCGGTGAAGGTTTCCGTCTTGTGCTGGATGGCAGCCGGTATCAGGAAGAGTTTGACGGAAGGATTTTTGTCCCATATGAGAAGGGCGTGAAAGCCGTTGTCACATATATGCAAAAACACAGCAGCTCATTTCTGCAGCGTGATGATGCGGGGGCGGGTTGGGGAAACCGGGTATGGAGTCTGTTATGCCGGATTTTCCGTATGCTGGTTCCGTACATCGAAAATCTGATTTGTTTTATCCCATTTTTTATGATCAACAACCGTGTAGTCGGCAGCCAGTATTTTTCAAAGCTGGATGCGTACCTTCTCTATGTGTTGCTGTTTGCCATCGTATATGGTCAGCAGCAGGCGATTTTCTCGGCCCTGCTGGCGACTGTGGGCTACTGTTTCCGCCAGATGTACCATCAGAGCGGACTGGAGGTGCTGATGGACTACAGTACCTACATCTGGATGGCACAGCTTTTTATCCTGGGAATGGTTGTCGGTTATATGCGGGATCAGATTCTCCAGATTAAAAAGGATGATGAAGAGGAGATCGGGTATCTGCGCGGACAGCTTGGCGATATGACGGAGATCAATGACAGCAACGTGCGCATGAAACAGCTTTTTGAGCTGCAGCTTGTCAACCAGAAGGACAGTCTTGGAAAAATCTATGAAATCACATCGTCGCTGGAACGCTACGGCGCCTATGAGGTGCTTTTCTATGCGGCGCAGACGATTTCGAAGCTGATGAATACAGAGGATGTGGCAATTTATACCGTCGCCAACCGCGTCTATGCGCGTCTCTTTTCGTTCACATCACCGACAGCGCGAAAAATGGGAAATTCCATCCGCTATCCTGAGATGGAGGAAATGTATGAAGACCTCAAAGAGCATCGCGTTTACATCAACAAAACGATGGATGAGCGCTATCCGCTGATGGCGCAGGCTATTTATGCAGAAGATGAGATGCAGATCATCCTGATGCTGTGGGGACTTCCGTGGGACCGCATGAATCTTGCGGAATCCAACCGTCTGACGGTCATCAGCTATCTGATCCAGAATGCAGTGGTGCGGGCAAACCGCTATCTGGAAGCGCTGCACGAACACAGGTATCTGGAAAACAGCAAAATTCTCGAAAAAGATGCCTTTACGCAGCTGGTAGCGGCATTTTTCGAGGCGAAGCGAAACGGTCTGACAGAATGCTCACTGGTTCGGATTGTGTGCAGCAGCGAAGATTATAAAAAAGCAGGTGAGATTCTGGAACAGAAGCTGCGTCAGACGGATTATATCGGGATCCTGGATGGCGGGCTGCATGTATTGCTTTCCAATACCGATGAAGAAAATGCGAAAGGTGTGATCTTGCGCTTCGGGGAAGAGGGTCTGAAAAGTATCCTTGTGAACAGGGAGGTGGCAGCGTGATGAGCCATGAAACCCTGACTTTTGTGGTTCTGTGGATTGTCAATGCCCTGATCGCCCTGATCTATCTGCTGATCGGAGCTCTGGTTTATGTTCCGGCGTGTGATTTGAAACAAGAGCAGGGAGAAGAGGTGCAATACGATAACCGGAGAGCCTTTTTGATCCGTTTTATCGTCATGGTGCTCTGCCCGGTCGTCGGTCCGGCGTTTTTTCTGTGCAGTTATCTTCTTTTCAAAACCGTATTCCGTCAGGCAGTCGATCTGGAGGATGTTGTGTTTGGTAAGGAACGTGTGCGGACA
The DNA here is from genome assembly GCF_003479155.1 of Blautia sp. AF19-1. Taxonomy (NCBI): domain Bacteria; kingdom Bacillati; phylum Bacillota; class Clostridia; order Lachnospirales; family Lachnospiraceae; genus Blautia; species Blautia sp. AF19-1. Next base: position 130,744 of record NZ_QUGQ01000008.1, on the reverse strand, counting down.
CATCTGAAGGCGGATGAGGAGCGGGAGCGCAACATAGCACCGCTCGAGGAAGCACTTGCCGTCAGCGATAAACAGAATCTGCGTATGCTGATGCTGAATGTGATCCGCGGCGATCTGCAAAAATCGCTGGAATCGATTACTATGGCACTGAACAGCGGGGATTCCGAGACATCGCATTACGCCGCATCGGTGCTCTGCGATGAACTGAACAAGTTCCGCTCACAGGTACAGAAAATGTATACCGGGATGCAGCAGGAAGGCGAAGAAGAGACGGATTACGAGAAGATGATGCTCGACTATATGAACAGAGTTTTAAGCCAGAAAGTCTTTACAACTCTGGAGCAGACGAAGTACGTCAAGATGCTGGAGGAGGCCACAGAATCGCTGTATCGGAAAAACAGAGAGCGGATCTTCGTAAAACAGTATGAGGGGCTCTGCCTCAGACTTCTGGAACTGAAAAAATTTCCGGAAACTGAAAAATGGTGCCGGCGTCTGGTACAGCAGCATGGAAATACACTGGAGGCGTATACGTGTCAGTTAAAGCTGTATTTTACCATGGGTGAAAGAGAAAAGTTTTTTCAGGTGATGCAGGAACTGAAACAATCGGACGTTATTATCGATAATGAAACGCTGGAGCTGATCCGCATTTTCAGTTAGAGCGTGTTTGAAAAATCATTTCCGCGAAAGGAGGGACGAAGAGATGTCCATGAGATGGCTGACAATTTTACAATTTCTGGAAATTTTTGCTGCCTATGGCATCGTAACCCTGTTTCTTCCATGGCGGATCCTTGGGAAGAGGTTTCATCGGTTTTCCGTTGCAGAACAACTGATCGCTTATTTCTTCGCAGGGAATTTTTATATCATTTATCTCGTTTATCTGCTGCAGTTTCTTCGGATCAGCAGCCGTGTGACGCTGCTCCTCGGAACTGCAGGGCCATTCCTTTTTATCTGGATCTGGAAAAGAAAAAAACAGATCCCGGGAGCAATGGAGAGCCTGCTGGTGCGGATCGAACGATTGCTTGATGGAGAGCGGGGCAAAAAGACATCTCTGGCGCAGCTTCGGAGAACCGTTTACGAGCGGTGTTTTCGGGGAAAACGAAAGCAATGGCTGCATGCGCTGCCGGAAATAGCAGTGCTGCTGGCGGCAATTGCAGCGATCACGTATGTGTATGGACCGAATATGGTGGAAACGTTCGGCTACAAAGCAAGTGATATTCCGGTGCACAATTACTGGATCAATGAGCTTGAGCGGAATAATATCTGGGTTGCGGGCGTGTATCCGTATGGATTCCATATTGTGATTTATTATCTTCATATGGTATTTGGAATTCCTACCTATGTGCTGCTTCGGATTTTCGGCGTAGTGCAGACGTATTTTGTGTATCTGGCACTGGTCGCGGCGCTGAAAATGGTGTGCAGGGGAAGGTTTACGCCGTATTTTGGGATACTGTTTTATGTGATGGATATCTTCAACCGGAGTACGTACGCCCGTTTTGAAAGTGCACTGCCGCAGGAGTTCAGTATGATTTTTGTCCTGACCTCTGTCTGTATGGCGATCCGTTTTTTTCAGGAATTTGCAAAAGAACGGAACGGAAACTGCCGCTGGTATCTGGTACAGTTTGCGATTGGATTTTCGCTGACGCTGACCGTTCATTTTTACGGTACGATGGCTGCAGGCCTGTTTTGTATTGGCGTTGCTGTTGGCTTCTGCTTTCGTTTTTTCCGGTGGAACTATTTCAGAAGAATCCTGATTACGGGAATATTAAGCGTCCTTCTCTCAGTCCTGCCGATGGCGGCGGGCGTTGCGATGGGAAAGGGGCTGCAGGGATCGCTGTACTGGGGAATGAACGTCATTACCGGTGATAAAAAGCAGGAGGATGCGGATACAGCAGGTACTTTATCACAGGACGGTGTATCCGACAGTCTGACGGCCGGCGAAGCAGAAAGCAGCGGCAACACAACCAAGAACGGTGAAACCGGTTCTGTGCTCAGCCAGTCCCGGATAGAAGAGCTGCGAAAAGCGGCAGAAGAAAGAATACAAAAGCAGCAGAAACCGCTGTCGGAGAGGCTCAAAGAAAAAGGATCGGCAGTGCGGGAAAGCATCCGCGTTAATGTCATGAATGTAAAACCATATATCGCAGAAATTACGCTGGGAAGTATTGCAATTTTGCTGCTTCTTGGCATCCTCCTGGCAGTGCTGCGTGAAAACGATTTTGCGGGAGCTGTTTTGTCTGCGGCTGTTTATCTGCTATGCATGTGTTCTTTGCAGTGTGCATCGCTGCTGCATCTTCCGGCGCTGATGGATGCCAATCGCTGCGGCATTTTCCTGTGCTATGCCATCTGCTTTGCCTGGGCGCTTGGCGTAGATGCAGTGGTGTATCTGGCGATACGCCGGTGGAAGCGAAGATGGCTTGGCGGGATTGCTTCCCTCCTGACACTTGTGACGGCTGTAACAGCCGTTTTATCGCAGGGTCTTATAAGAGAGCCGGTAAAGGTCGGAGCACTGGAAGATAACGGAGCCATGGTATGCGTTACCAATATCTTGCGGGAAAATAAAGATTTTACATGGACAATCTGTTCAGCGAATGATGAGCTTCGCATGACAGAATTTTATGGATATCACTATGAGACCATTACCTTATTAAATCAATTGAAAGATCTGGGGCAGAATCCGGAGATTATAATACCAACGAAATACGTGTATTTTTTTATTGAAAAGATACCAGTTGATTATGGGGAAAGTACGAAACACGAAGAAGTCACAGCCAAGGGAGCGGAAACGCCACTTCCGTTTACCGGTGGACTTCATCCCTACACAGGAGAGAATCGCTGGATCACGATGAGCCATATGTATGAGTGGGCACAGAGGTTCCAAGAGCTTTACCCGAATGAAATGGAAGTTTACTATGAATCCGACAGCTTTATCTGCTATTGCCTTCAGCAGAACGTTAACAGTCCATACAACCTTGCGATTGATTATGGCTACAACAATCCAATGCCAAAGTAGAGAAGACGGGAAAAAACAAAGAGACAGACAGGGCTGAAAAAACTGAAATTTCAACAAAAAAGACTTGATGACAGAAGGAGGAAGAAAAAATGGTTTCCCGCAGAAATTTTGCAGCGATCACAATGCTTATGGCAATCATCCTCTTTTTGTTTCAGGGTCTGAATCTGGCAAAGGAAAAACTGAACCACTATGAAAAAAATGCGTATGCGGCAGAGAAAGAAGATCTGGAAGATGGCAGCGGCGCATTTGGAACAGAAGACGCATCCGGCGAGAAAAACATAACAGGAAGCCGGGGAACGATCGTCTATATCGGAGAAGCCGAGGAGCATTCTGTGGGGGCGGTTGTCTGTGAATGGTGCCGGTATATGAAGTACGAAGCTGCAGTTTATCCATCCATGCGCAAATATGAGCAGGCAATGGAGAAGAAAGGTGCAAAGCAGCCGGAGATGATTGTAGTGAATTCAGAAAGCATCGACTGGACCGCCTTAAAGGATGTCGTAGATCTGCAGAACAGTGTGAATGAGGGGATCCATGTTGTGTTTGCAAATCTCCCGGAGGTGTCTGTGATCCGGAAAAATCAGAAGCTGCGGGAGCTGGTTGGAATTGCAGAAGTAAAAGAGGATTCTACAACCGTAACGGGGCTGGATCTGTATGACAATCTGATGCTCGGCGGAGAAAATATTTACCGGACCGAAAATAAGGAAGAAGAAAACAGGCAGGATCTTAAGCTTACGTTTCCATGGTTTAAGCTTGGAGATGGAACCAAAACTTATATGAAAGGCTTTCCGGAGGATCAGACGCTGAAAACCCAGGATTATCCGGTTGTGATCTGGCGGAAAAATTTCGGGACAGCCAGTGTATTTGCCGTAAATGGAGATTATATGGGGGATGAAACCGGGCTGGGACTGCTGACGGGAATGGTGTATGAAACCAGAAATTATCTGATTTATCCGGTTGTAAATGCGCAGAATCTTGTTGTGCAGAACTTTCCGTCACTTGCAGAGGAAAATACGGACAAAATGCAGGAGATTTACGGAAACGGAACAAAAGGTGTTAACCGCGATATTGTCTGGCCGTCGATTGCAGCAATCTACAGAAAAAATCATTTTGGTCTTACCTGTATGGTGGCACCAAAACTGGATTATGATGCTCCGGCAGAAGCAGATGGCGAGCTGCTGCATTATTATGCGAAGCTGCTCAACGAAGAAAAAGGCGAGATGGGACTTTCCGGTTTTACAGAATCCGAAACATCCGTAAAGGAAAAATTAGACGAAGATCAGAGCTTCATGCAGAAAAATCTTTCGGATTTTTACTTTTCCTCCTTTTTCAGTGGAAACCTGAGTGAACAGGAGATGGAAACAGCTTTACAGCAGTCTGCTCTTGGGAGTGTCCGCACCGTAGTTAAGAGCAAAGATACGGCTGGCGATCTGGTCAGCTACCTGGATGCACAGACGACACAGCAGAAAATTGTCACGGAAGATACCGGACGTTTTACCTATCGTTCCTGGATGAAAATGAAGAGTATTGAAAGTGCGCTCGGCTATGCCAGTGTAGAGCTGGATTTAAGCAGAGTGATTTATCCGAAAACAGAGGAGGACCGCTGGGAAAAAATCGTCAAAGAATTTGCCTCCAACCTCGGAACCTACTGGCAGCCATTTTCCGGATTTGACGGTACCACGGTTTCCACCTGCGATTCCAGAATCCGCACCTTCCTGAACTTACGCTGCGAGGACGAAAGAGAGGGCGACACCATCACCTTAAAGACCACGGGAACAGAGAAAACTGCGTACTATGTGATTCGGACACACAATGAAAGCGTTGAAAAGGTCACGGGCGGAACGGCAGAAAAGCTGGAGGATTCTGCATGGCTGATCCGCGCGGAAAAGAGTGAAGTAACGATTACACTTCGTGCATCCGACCGGCGGTATTACTATGAAGAGGGGGTGAAAAACGAATGAAAGTCTGTATGGTAGCGGAGGGCTGCTATCCCTTTGTGGTAGGCGGTGTTTCCAGCTGGGTACACAGTCTGATCCAGCTTTTCCCAAAAACAGAATTTATCATCCTCGCCATTGCGGCAAACCGTTCCCAGCGCGGAAAGTATGCGTATGAGCTGCCCCAAAATGTCTCCGCCGTCTATGAACTCTATCTGGACGATGTGGACTGGGGCGGAAGTAAAAAACGACATAAACATCGGCTGAGGAAAGAGCAGTATCAGGCACTTCGAAGTCTGCTTCTTGATCAGGATATCGAGTGGAATGTCCTGTTTGATCTGTTCCGGAAAGAAGATGTTTCCCTGAATGCGCTCCTGATGGGAGAGGATTTTCTGAATGCCGTGAAAGAGTGCTACAACCTGAAATACAGCCAGATCGTTTTCTCTGACTTTTTATGGACTATGCGCTCCATCTATCTGCCGCTGTTTCTCACAATGCAGACCGAGCTCCCGAAGGCGGATCTTTATCACTGCGTTGCAACCGGCTATGCCGGCGTGCTTGGCGCTATGGCAAAGCATTTCTATGGAAGCCGTCTCCTGATTTCGGAACACGGTATTTACACCCGGGAACGCGAGGAGGAGCTGATTAAAGCGAAGTGGGTTGCAGGAATCTACAAAAATATCTGGATTGACCAGTTCCGGAAAATGTCAAAGCTGGCGTACAACGAGGGAACTCTGATTACCTCCCTGTTTGAGCACGCGCGGGAGCTGCAGGTTGAGCTTGGCTGTCCGGTGGAAAAGACGATGGTTACACCGAATGGAATCCGTGTGGAAAATCTTCAGAATATCCCGGGAAAGACCGAAGAGGATGCGGGAATGGTGAACATCGGTGCAGTTCTTCGTGTCACACCCATCAAGGATGTGAAAACGATGATCCAGGCATTTGCCTTTGCAAAAGAGCGCGACAGAAGACTGAAGCTCTGGATCATGGGACCATGGGAGGAGGACCGGGAGTATGCCGAGGAATGCTTCCAGCTCGTATCGGATCTGGAAGTTCCGGATGTGGTATTTACCGGAAGAATCAATATCCGGGATTATCTGGGAAGAATGGATGTGACAATTTTGACCAGCATCAGCGAAGGCCAGCCGCTGACGATTCTGGAGAGCTATGCGGCACACAAGCCGGTTATTGCGACAGATGTCGGAAATTGCTATGGTCTGATCTACGGTGAGAGCGATGATTTCGGCGCAGCCGGAATAGTTACGCATATCATGAATATAGAAGAAATCGCACAGGCAATGCTGGATATGGCGGCCGGTGAGAAAAAACGCCTCGAAATGGGAGAAACCGGATACCGCCGTGTTATGCAGAAATACCGTGTGGAATATATGCAGAAAACGTACTGGGAGATTTACCGCGATTTTGCTGAGCAGATGGGCCAGAAATGGCAGGAGGAACCGGTAAAGCTGCCAGAAAAACAGAAATAAAATAAACACCGCAAGGTGGAAAGGGGATAGATGGCATGGCAGGAATCGGCGTTCGCCTGAATCGGATTTTTGAAAAAAATACCATTACGACAAATTTGATTGGATTCTCCTACAGTACCGTTGTAACGATTGCGCCGATGATGGTCGTCATTTTCAATCTGATCTTAATGGAGGAGCTGCTCGAATTTTCCAGTGTCGGATATGCTACGCGTGAGCTGTTTTCCTGTACGATTCTCTATATCTTTATTTTTGCGTTACTGACGGCATCACCGTTTAATGCGGTGCTGTCCCGTTATATGTCCGACGTGATCTACGAGGAACGGTATCAGGACATCCTGCCGTGCTATCAGATCGGAATGCTTCTGAATATCGGATTGAGCTGTCTGGTCGGCATTCCGTTCTGTCTGTGGGAGCATTTTGTCGGGAAGGTGTCAACGGCGTATGTATTTTGCAGTTTCTGTGGCTATATCAGCCTGGTGCTGGTTTTCTATTCCATGATTTATCTTTCCATCTGTAAGGATTATCAGAGGATTTCACAGTATTTCTTCTTTGGAATGCTGGTTGCATTTGTCCTGGCACTGATTCTGCATTTCCTCATGAAATGGGAGACGACGCGCAGCATGCTATTTTCCCTGACGGTTGGATTTTTTGTGACGGCAACACTGGAAAACGCCCTGATCCGGCGGTATTTTGTCAAAAACAGTAACCGCTACCGGCCGGTGCTGCAGTATTTCAGAAAATACTGGAAACTGATTTTTTCGAATTTTCTGTATATTCTGGGGCTGTATATCCATAACTTTGTGTTCTGGACAACCGATATGCGGATGGAGCTGGTAAAGAGCTTTGTCTGCAATCAGCCATATGACATGGCTTCCTGCCTTGCCATGTTTACCAATCTCTCGGCATCGATTATTTTCATTGCACGCGTCGAAATGCGTTTCCATGAGAAATACAAGCTGTATTCCGAGGCGGTGATTGGCGGAAAGGGAGCCGATATTGAAAATGCAAAAAAGCGGATGTTCCGCCAGCTTTCCAGTGAGTTGATGACGCTTGCACGCCTTCAGTTTATGATTTCCGTTGTGATATATCTGATTTGCGTGATTTTCCTGCCGCAAGAAGGCTTTTCCGGCATGACCATGAAAATTTATCCGTCCCTTGCAGTTGGATATTTTATTCTGTTCCTTATGTATGCGGAAATCATTTTTCTGTATTATTTCGATGACCTGACCGGCGCAATCCTGACGGCGATTGTGTTCTGTCTTGTTACCTGGATCGGCAGCCTGATTGCTACCCATCTGCCGGCCGTCTGGTATGGGGCTGGGGTCATAGCAGGATCGTTTGCAGGATGGAGCGTGGCGTTTGCGAGACTGCGATGGGTGGAAAAAAATATGGATGCGCACGTTTTCTGCCGCGGAAATCTGATCAGGCACGGGAAAGGAAAGCGCCCATCCGGTCTGGTATTTCAGAGGGCAGAAGAGCAGAAACAGAAGGATGAGATGAAACGATGAGTACAGCGACAATTATAAAGGTTTGTGTGATCCTGGCAGGGCTTGGGATTATGGCAGTGACGTTTGTGCTGCATGCGAAAAAGAAACTGACGATAAATCTGGCGGTTACCTGGGAGCTGCTCGGCCTTGCGGCAATCTTAAGCGGTGCGGTTCCGAAGTTCTCCGGCTGGAGCAGCCGCTTAAGTCTGGGAAGTCTGGCGGTGCTGCTGCTTACCGGGTTCCTTGTCGTGTGGGGCATGTATCAGATGACAATACAGATTTCTTCTCTGCTGATGAAAAATCAGGAACTGGCAATGCAGGTTTCTCTGCTGAACCAGGAGAATGAGAGAATCATAAAAGAGCTGGAACGTCTGACAGGAAAGCAGGCAAGAGACTTATGAAAAAAATACTGTTTGTAATCAATACGCTTGGCCGTGCAGGAGCAGAAACGGCTTTGCTGGAGCTTCTGAACCATCTGGATACAGAGAAATATGAAATTTCGCTGTATGTATTGCTGGGACAGGGGGAAATGATTTCAAGGGTGCCGCCGGGAGTCCATATAAAAAATAAAAGGATCTGTGAGGATTCCGTACTCTCCGGTGCAGGAAGGCGAAAACTGCTGCAGACATCGGTGATGGCATTGTTCCGGCACGGACACACCATGGAAAAAATCAGGTATCTGATGAAGAATCTGCGCGTGATGAAGAAGGCGGGGAAAATTCAGCCGGATAAACTGCTCTGGAGAGTCCTTTCGGACGGGGCAGACCGGTTGGATGAAACCTTTGATCTTGCGGTTGCTTATCTGGAAGGCGGCTCTGCTTATTACGTTGCGGATCACGTGAATGCAAAGAAAAAAGCTGCATTTGTCCATATTGCTTACGGCGATTCCGGACATACACGGGAAATGGACCGCGACTGCTACGAGAAAATGGATGTTATCTATACGGTTTCCGGGGAGACACGCCGCCATTTCCTGGAGTTTTACCCGGAGTATGAAGAAAAAGTGCAGGTTTTTCACAATATCATAGACAGAGAGCGGATCGGGAGAGAGGCTAAAAAGCCGGGTGGCTTTTCGGATTCTTATGACGGTGTCCGTATTTTAACGGTTGGAAGGCTGGCACACCAGAAAGCATATGATATCGCCATTCTGGCAATGAAACAGATCAGAGATGCCGGATACAAGGCGCGGTGGTATGTTGTGGGCGAAGGTCCAGAACGGAAGGCTCTTGAAAAACAGATTGCAGAGCTCAGACTGCAGAAGGACTTTATTCTGCTTGGCATAAAGGAAAATCCGTTTCCCTACTATGCACAGTGTGATCTCTATGTACATGCGACACGGTTTGAGGGGAAAAGCATTGCCATTCAGGAGGCCCAGGCGCTTGGCTGTGCCGTGATTGCGTCAGACTGTGCAGGAAACCGTGAGCAGATAGAGGATGGAGTCGATGGTCTGCTCTGCTTGCTGACCCCGGAGGGCATTGCCCGGAAAATAGAAGAACTGATCGATGATACCGAAAAAAAAGAGCGGATTGTGGCGGCAGCAAAACAGAAAGGGAACGGACAGACAGAGGAAATTTGGCGGCTGCTGGATCTGATGAAATGAGGCGGGAACTATGGAGCAGAAAGAAGTATTACTGATTATTCCGGCATACAACGAAGAAAAAAACATAGGAAAAGTGATGGATCAGCTGGCACAGCCGGAGATCGCGGAGCTGGTAGATGTACTGGTTATGAACGATGCGTCCTCCGATAACACAATCTGGATGGTAAAACAGCGCGGCTATGCGGTAGTAACGCATGTTTTCAATCTCGGTTACGGAAGCGGTCTGCAGCTTGGCTATAAATATGCGATCCGCAGGGGCTACCGGTACGTGATCCAGATGGATGCGGACGGTCAGCATGATGTATGCAACATTCGAAAAATTTATGAAAAACTGAAAGAAAAAGATACAGACGGAAGAACACCGGATATTGTGCTGGGATCCCGTTTTATGGATGGAAGCGCAGAGTTTTCGGTAGGCTTTGCAAAAAAGCTGGCATTCCGCCTATTCCGGCGTATGCTGTACATCGCGACGGGAAGATGGATTGCAGATCCGACGACAGGACTGCAGGGGCTCAGCCGCAAGGCAGTGCTTTATTATTCAAAATACAATCATTTTGATGACAAATATCCGGATACCAATATGATCACACAGATGATGCTGCTTGATTTTAAAGTGGTTGAAATTCCGGCAGTCATGCATATCCGGACCTCGGGAACAAGCATGCATTCCGGGCTGAAACCCATCTGGTATATGACGCGGATGTTCTACAGCGTACTGGCCGTGATTTTCCGGTGTAAGGTTTTAAAGATGGATGCGGGAGCAGGGCGAAAAGATGTGGAAAGAAAAATGGAACCGTTTTCTGAAAAAGCAGAAAACAGCACAGAGCGAACCGGCGAGTGATCCCGCGTTCTCTCGGGCAGATTTTGCAGAGTGTAAAGGTGCGGTACAGAATCCGGGCTGCGGCTGGTACCATTTGTATACGTTTGATGCGGCAAAAACAGACGAACCCCTGTATCTTGCCTGTAAGGAAGAAGAGCTTGTACTTCTGCGGATTGGGATCGGAGCATTTCGAACCGGCAGGATCCCACAGGAGTCGATGGCGTGGGTGCGGAAAATTCTCGCATTTTTCCGGGACCAAAAGAAGGGAATGATCCTTCGGTTTGCCTATGATCTGGAAGGAAAAGGATTGGAACGCGAGCCGGGCAGCATCAAAACCGTACAGGAACATATGCGGCAGCTTGGCGCGGCAATCCGGGAATTTTCGGAAGATATCTATGTTGTGCAGGGAATCCTGATCGGAAACTGGGGAGAAATGCATGGATCCCGGTATCTGACACCGGACGGGTTCCGGACGCTGGTTCGGACTATGCAAGATGCGCTGGAAGGCGCCTGTCCGCTTGCGGTGCGCAGACCCTCCCAGTGGCGGGAGCTGGCAAGAAACTTTACAGAAGAAGAGAAAAAATATCTGACTCTGTATAACGATGGGATGTTCGGATCGGAAACCGATCTTGGTACATACGGTACTCTGGCGATGGAAACACCGGAGCAGGAGCCGCAGAGCCGTGGGGCGGAACTTGACTGGCAGAGAACGGCAATGCGCGGCCGTTTTTGCGGCGGCGAGGCAGTACAGCGTGCAGCCGGAGAAGAGAATGTTTCGGCAGAGGAAGCAATCAGGGATCTGGAAAAGATGCACATTTCTTATCTGAACAGTACGTATGACCCGCAGCTGCTGGAACAATGGAAAAAAGAAACCGCAAACGGTGTATCCGGCTTCGAAACCGTCGGAAAACGTCTTGGTTACCGGTTTGTAGTGGAAGATGTGGAAATGCTTTCGGAAAATGAGAACCGGATGTGGAAAACGGGGGAAGATTCTTCCGGTCAGATGAGCTTGATGCGGATTACCCTGGAAAACCACGGATTTGCCGGGCTGACGGAAGAAGCCGACTGCTTCCTGGAGATAGAAGAGGAGAACAAAAAGAAGGAAACATATCGGATCCATACCGATGCCAGAACCTGGAACAGTGGAGAAACCACCGTGCTTTGTCAACAAATCAAACTGCCTGCGGTGGCAGAACCAAAAAAATGTTTCTGGCATTATACCGCAGGCGGGATGGGCGTCCGCTCCTGTTTGCCAATCAGAATGCGGAAAGCGGGCGTGTGTTTCTGGGCACGTATCAGAGCAGCTTTTCCAGCGTCAGTGTTCCGAGCCGGAATCCGTAAGAATCATGGGAAAACGTGTTGGCAGGCTGGATTTCCCGCCAAAGTGACGGATCGGTCATCCGAAAATATACCGTATAGGTTCCCTTTTCCAGTTCACGGAACGGAAGTGAAACCGAAAGCTCTGAGGTATTTTTGGGGAGCCAGAATCTGGAATCCCCGGAAAGTGGGAAGGAGAAAATCCTGCCGTCACCGGAAACCAGGGTGATTTTTACGTCAAGTCTGCGGTAGCCGACGGAAAAGCCGACATTTTCAAGTTCTATGTTCAGCCGGGACTGATGCAGGGTGGTGTTGCGAACCACATAGCGGTAACCCATATGGCGGGCGATATAGTCGTAGCCGGATATACCGTCAAAAACCGAAGCTTCATCGTGGTAAACCGAATTTTTCCACTTATCCAGAACCGCCGGATCATGCTCTGAATTCAAATAAGAAACATGCATCCGGGAGAGATCCGAAAGGGCATGGTCAAGGTCATTGAAGGGATTGTCGAGAATCACCTCGCCGCCGTTTGGAACAAAATTGCAGAGCCTGTCCTGAAAGTCAAGCTCATCCTCACGCACCCAGGCAGAGCGATAAGCATCCGCAGAGGCAGGCGTATCTCCGTATGTGCCGGTATCATTTGCTGTTCCGAGCATTCCGTCATTGAAAAGCCCGAGGCGGGAGGAAAGTGAGCCATCAAAAGCAGTTTCTGCGGAAGGCAGCTCTGCCGAATTCAGAATCTTCCGTCGCTGTACCGGTGTGCGGACGGACAGAAAAATCGAAGGATCGATCACGTCTGCCAGATGCTGCATCAGAATGGAGCAGTCTTCATCGGACAGATGGTCGGAGCCATTCATCTCTCCGCAGTTGCCGACAAAAATACCCTGGATCAGAAAAACACTGTCCGTGTAACGGTTCACAATCGCGGCGGTCTGATCCATGTGGCGCAGAATCTGGTCGAGGCTTTGCGGTTCCGATTCTTTCGCTTTGCCGTCCCAGTCGTACAGAAAGCGCAGAATCATCGAATTTCCGTGTTTCTGCCAGGAGGACAAAATCGTGTCAAGCTGTGCAAGTGCCGGATCGGAAAGATCCTGATCGGCAAACCGGCGCAGATTCAGCTCCAGCATCACAAGTCCGGGTGTCTCTTCGGGATTGGAATCCGGGTCGGGAAGATTGGAGAGTGTATCGTTTCCGAGAACGTAGCCGTACATCGAATAAAATCCGATATACGGATTGGACAATTCATCTGCGGATTCCGTACACGCTTCCGGTGTATAACTGACATGATAAAAAGCGCAGATGCAAAGAAAAGCAAACAGGATGAGAAACAACAGGAGCAGAAGCGAGAATAAAATACGGGAAAAAGCTCTTTTTTTCATAAAAATCCTTTCTGGTCAGGCAGATATAAGTCCAGTGACAAAAGCATTTGCGATCGCCTGGTTTTCTGTAAAAACGGTGCCGTATCATTCCATCATACCATTTCGAAACAGTAAAAACCAGAAAAAAGTAATGAGAGTACATAACAAAGAAAAGGAGGACATCATGCGGATTAAAAATCTATTTCGAAACAGCTTTTTCAGTATGTTTTCGCAGTTTGCACTCCTGATTCTTGGATTTTTCAGCCAGCGGGCGATGAATCTGTATATGGGTGCGGAACTTGTCGGCATGAACGGAGTCATTTCCAATGTTATCAACATCCTGTCCGTGACAGAACTCGGCATTTCGACAGCCATTGTTTATCATCTGTACGGAGCACTTGCAAGGAAGGATGAGCATGAGATTGCATCGCTGATGAACCTGTACCGGAAGGCGTACCGTATTTTTGCGGTGATTGTATTCACGGCGGGAATGCTGCTGCTTCCGCTGATTCATCTGTTTATGAAAAACAACAGCTACTCCCTGACGTATATTCGGATCTTGTACGCTATGTGGCTGATTCGCACGGTGCTTTCCTATCTGCTCACCGATCGAAAATCGCTTTTAATTGCAGACCAGAAGGAATACATTGCGAGTATCGCCGGCCTGATTTTAAATGTTGTAAGCTATCTGGCGATTATTCTTCTTGTGACATATCAGCAGAATTATCTTCTGGCACTTGGTATTGGGATTGTGACAGAGGTGATGCTGAACATCTGGATTAACTGGTATGTGGAACGGAAATATCCGTTCCTTCATCAGCTGCGGAAAGAAAAAGGTTCCTCTTTCTTTAAGGAGCTGATCTTAAAGGATCTGAAAAACGTGTTTATCTCCAGGGTTTCGGACAAAATGCTGAACTGTACCGATAACCTGATTATCTCCGGGTTCATCGGCGTCGGTACAGTAGGACGGTATGCGAACTACAGCATGATTACGCAGGCAATTATCAATATTCTTACGATTCTTGCCAACACGATTCAGCCGACCATCGGGGATTATTTTACCGAAAAGAATTATCGGCGGAATTATGAAATTCTGCGGCAGCTGACCTTTGTGTTCTTCTGCATTTCTTCCGTCGTGGCAGTGGGACTTTTTTCACTGATTACTCCGTTTATCTGCGATATCTGGCTGAGTCCCGCGTATGAGCTTGGATGGGGAACAGCAGTGCTTTGTATTGTGGTGCTGCTGATCAAAATCATGGGACTGCCGCTCAGTCTTATGATGGGGGTAACAGGACTGTTTGAAAAAGAAAAAAATGCAGGCGCATCAAGTGCGGTTCTGAATCTGGTCGTATCGCTTGCACTTGTAAGACCATATGGCATGACAGGAGTCCTTCTTGGAACCTTACTTTCCTATTTGCTGCAGATCTCCTATCGCTACGTTATCTTTTTCCGGGATTTTCTGGGAATGAAAGAGGAAGCGATACGCTATGCGAGGGATCTGGGCGAATACACTGCGGTGATGATCCTGGAAGTCGCAGTGACGCGAAGGATCATACCGCTGATCTATGGAAACGGTGGAATGACGCCATTTATCTTCTGTTTTGTCCTCTGTATTCTGGTGCCGCTGGCACTAAATGGTGTGTTCTTTGGAAGAGGCTGGAGACTCCAGAGTATTGTGAAAATGGTGCGGGGAATGAAAAGAAGCGGATGCAGATGATTTTTTGCGGCAGCCTGTCATTTGCAGGCTTACCGCCCGGAAGAAATTTTGCGAAAAAGTGCCATGATACGCCAGAAAAACGGGCGGATGGGGCGCAGGAACAGCCAGAGAGAGGAAAGCATGCGGTAGACCGGATGAGAGACAGAAAACGATTTTCCGTTGCGCACAACACCTGTCAGCTTCCCACGGATCTGATCCGGGCGGAGCGGCCCTTCGATTTCGGTCTGATTGTCCCCGACCAGATAAAAGCCATCCGAAGTAATGCGGCAGATCCGGTGAAGCACAAGAATGCTCTGTTCACGGCGGTAAAGAATGACATCGCCGCGGCGGAGAAGATGAATCGGATACGCCTCAATGACGGCCTCATCCCGTCCGGGATGAAAAAGCGGATACATGCTGTAGCCCTGCGGCTTCAGCCGGATCGCGGAGCCGTCTTTTAAGAGCTGTTCAATGTCGTAGGTATACATATGGAAACTCCGTTCTGAAAAAAAGATAGATTTATTATAGCATCTCTTTTCCGGAGCGAAAAGACAGAAAGGAACAAAAAATGAGAATCAGAAGACAGGAAGGATATCTGCTGCAGAAAATCGGAAAAACCGTTTATCTTTTGCCCTATGGACAGAAAATTGCAGACCAGAAGCGTGGAATGGAACTGAATGAAACGGCTCTGAGGTTATGGGAGATGCTGGAACAGCCGCAGACGGTGGAAGCACTGACAGACAAGATGGCCGCATATTATGAGATCCCAAAAGAGGAGCAGGGAGAACTGGCGAAGGATATAGAGGCATTTGTACAGGAACTGCTTGTATTTGGCGCTGTGCGCCGGGAACTGGGCTGTCCGAAGGGAAGCTGTGAGGGGCGGCTGCATATTGCGGGAATAAAAATCGAAGTCTATGGAGAAAAAGGATGCATTCCGAAGCAGTTTGATGCATTTCGCATGACAGATGGTGGAAATCCGGAGAAAGCAATCCCGGATCTTATCCTAGAACTGGCAGAACGTCTGCCAGGGAGCCGTCAGAACGGAACCATTCTGATCCGCAACAGGGATCTGACGGTTGCCATCTGGGAGGAGGGCTATGTTTTCCGGTTCGATACACTGAAGAATATTTACGAAATCTGGATGAAAGAAGACGGCAGTTATGCGCGGATTTATTATCGCTGCCCTATCAACGAGGAAGAGCAGGATTCCCTTTTCCTTGCAATCCGCCCGGTATTTCTGTTTCTGGCGCAGCGAAGGGGAATGTTTGCACTGCATTCGGCATCCCTTTTGTATCTTGAAAAAGCCTGGCTGTTTTCCGGTCCGTCGGGGATGGGAAAATCAACCCACACGGCACTCTGGAAAAAATTGTTTGCGACACCGTTTCTGAACGGGGATCTGAACCTGATCGGAAAAGAGGGAGAGAAATTCGTTGTCTATGGCATCCCGTGGTGCGGAACATCAAAAATCTTTACGACGGAGAAAAAAGAGCTGGGTGGAATTGTACTGTTGGAAAAGGCGCCGTCGGAAGAACTGGTTTCTCTGACAGAAGAACAGAAAACGCTCCGCGTGATGCAGCGCATGATTTCCCCACCCTGGACCGCAGAGCTGATGGTAAAAAATTTAAAATTCGCAGAAGCGGTTGCAAAGGAAAAGCCGGTTTACTTCCTGCGATGCACAAAGAATGACACAGCGGCGGAAACGATACGGCGGCAGATCGAGGAGGATGAATCATGAAGGAGCTTCGGCAGAAGATAGGGAAATACCTTCAGGCAGAAATGCTGCAGAAGATGTGGAAGGAATTTCGCTGGATTTTTCAGTACGCCAGAAGGTACTGGAAAGCCATGCTTTTTTATACGGCGCTTGGCATTTTCGGAACCGGTGTTTCACTGGCATCGAGTGTGATCTCAAAGGATCTTGTCGATATCATTACAGGCCACCAGACAGGAAAGCTGATTCAGACCTTTGCGCTGATGATAGGATTTTCCTTTGGAAATACCCTGATTTCCCAGGCGACCAGTTATGCCTCGACGATGATTAACCTGAAAGTAGACCGGGAAATCCAGAATGACATTTTTGAAAAAATTCTGGTGACGGACTGGGAATCCTTAACCACTTATCACACGGGCGATCTGGTTACACGCTGGAGCTCGGACGCATCGAACATTTCCGGAGGTATTCTGAACTGGCTGCCGAATCTTGTGATTTACACGGTAAAATTTATCAGTGCACTGGCAGTTGTTGTTCATTACGATCCGACATTTGCAGTCTTTGCACTGCTCGGAATCCCGTTCAGTGCCCTGCTGTCGCGCCCGCTGCTGCGGCGGATGACAAACAATAATCAGCGGAGCGCACAGATGAGCGCGAAGCTGTACGGCTTCAACCAGGAGGCATTTTCCAATATTCAGACGATTAAGGCATTCGATATGATTCGATTTTATGTAAATCGTCTGAAAAATTTGCAGCAGGACTACATCAAAATGCGGCTCGATTTCCAGAAAATGTCCATTGCAACATCACTTCTGATGACGCTGATCAGCTACGTTGTTTCCTACAGCTGCTATGGCTGGGGAATTTACCGTGTCTGGAGCGGAGCAATTTCCTATGGAACGATGACCATGTTTCTGTCCCTTTCCGGTACGCTGACCGGTGCGGTCAACTCTTTGGTAAGCCTTGTGCCGTCGGCGATATCGCTCGGCATTTCAGCCGGCCGTCTGATGGATATCGTAGAGATGCCGCAGGAGGATTACAGTGCAGATGGCGAAGTAGAACGGTTTGCGGAGAAATATCAGTCGGGAGGTATCGGACTTAAGATGCAGGATCTTTGCTATACGTATCACACAGGGACGGAAGTGTTTTCGAATGCTTCGATGGAAGCGTGGCCGCATGAGATTATTGCACTGGTTGGCCCGTCGGGAGGGGGGAAAACAACCATGCTCCGCCTGATTTTGTCCCTGCTGCGTGCGCAGGAGGGGGAAGCCTGGATCGGTGCAGGAGAGGAACCATCGCAGAGGCTTGCCCTGTCGCCGTCTACGCGAAAGCTGTTTTCCTACGTGCCGCAGGGAAACACGATGTTTTCGGGAACAATAGCGGAAAATATGCGGAATGTGAAGCCGGAAGCAACGGAGGAAGAGATTATGGAGGCATTAAAGCTGGCATGTGCCTGGGATTTTGTGGAAAAACTGCCAGACGGTATTGAGAGTATGGTGAAAGAACGCGGCGGCGGATTTTCAGAAGGGCAGGCACAGCGGCTTTCGATTGCGCGCGCACTGCTTCGGAAATCACCGATTTTGCTGCTGGATGAAGCAACCTCAGCACTTGATGTGGCGACAGAGCGGAAGGTGCTGAACAATATTATGACGGATACGTATCCGCGAACCTGCATTGTAACGACACATCGGCCTACGGTACTCGGGATCTGTACGAGAGTGTATGCGATTCGGGATAAGAAGTGCGAAGTGGTGGGTGAAACGGAGATCGCGGAGATGGAGAAGGATTTTTAAAGATAAAAAAAGAAAAAGCAATGGGGACGCACCTCATTGCTTTTTCTTTTGATAACTTGCTGAAGATGAATCGGTAATTTTAGCACTAACAACCGCAAGACCTGGCTCTGAACAGTTATCAAAGTTTTTAGAGCAGGTTTGCTTTTTAGCTTACCGAGTAGGTGAAGCCGGTCATCTTCAGATCGTCGATGCTGGTTCCGTGATTTAAATGGATACCAATCGTCAGCGGATTTGATGCTGTGCTGGCAAAGGTAAACGTAGCAGTCTTTCCGGAGCAGGATGCCTGTACAGATGCATCATCCGTTTCCGCCTGATCAACCGTGTCGTTGAACGTAATGTTCAATGTGATCGTTCCGTTAATACCTGACCAGTCTGCCATTGCAAGACCTTTACCGCCATTTGTGCCCCAGCGATCCCACACGCCGTGGTAAGTAACATTCAGAGTTCCTTGGCCGCTTGCCGCATAAACGCCTTCTGCCATTCCGGTGTCGATAGAGACAACAGGTTTTTTATAAGTTTTAGTCATAGGTCAGTAATTTCCTTTCTTGTGAAAATTCTTTTTATTACAAAATTATTATAGAAATAAAATCACACACATGTCAATAGATCTGAGGTAAAAAATTACAATTTTAATTAAAATACATGTTGCTTTATAATCTGTCACGTGAACGAACAGAAAAACAGTTTTTTATTTCTCAAACTGTGATTTTTCCGGAAACAGGATAGAAAATGCATGGTTTAATTCCTGTTTTACTTTTTCATATGGGACTTCAAAGTTGTTGTCGTTGATACAAATACATTTTGACTTCTGCTTCGTAATCGTCTTTACCAGCTCCGGGTTTTCCGGCTGCAGATTAAAGTATCGGCAGAATTTATGAATATTCTTCGGAACAAAATTTCCGCTCAGCTTCTGATATTCCCGCAGAACATACTGGCTGATATCTTCTTTATGACGGAAAGGATGGCAACAGACATGATGCAAAAGCTCTTCTTCGTTTTTCCAGAAGAAACGGTAGGACTCTTTTTTTAGCGGGGATGGTCCGTGTACGGTATAAAATCCGGTAAACCGCGGAAATGCCATTTCCAGAAGATTATATCCGAAATACATCAACGGATAGCCGGGATGAAAATATGCGCCCGGCTGTTTCTTCATATTTTCCCGTTTATCGAAATATTTGGCGAGAACCATCGCATTGTTCAGATAGACATACGGCATAATCTGGTCATCTGCATTTGCAACATCTGGCTGAAGCGCAAGCATGTCAACAGGTCTTTCGTCTCTAAAAAAATCTTCCGGAGAAACTTTTTTTATGAGAAACATATCATCATTGAAATAAACAAAATTTTCTGTCAGCCATTCAATGCGATGAAAATTCCACTCAATCGGATGGGAACTAAAGGTAGGAAGAAATTCCGCAGGAATAAAATCCTCGTGCCGCACAATATGCAGTTTGGGATGCTCTTCCTTTAACCATTTCGGCAGATGCCCATAGGTTATAAAATGAATTTGGTTGACCCATGGTGCAAATGTTTCAACACCACGGAACCAGTATTTCAAAATATCCCAGTCGCGATATCTTGCGGTACTGTTATCCAGAGATTCATCCACAAAGATTCCCTGCTTTCTTAAGGTTTCCTGCCGCTGCATGTCCCAGACAGGATCTGACCCGTCTACCCATGTAATCACAAAATCAATTTTAGGAGTTTTCATTTGCTGTGATCCTTTCGTACAGTGTTATGTGTGGCTTGTTTGTATTATATTAAAAAAATTACAAAAACTGATATTTGTATAATTTTATCACAACATGTACTGGCGTACAATGAAAGAGTGGTGAAAGAAGGTTGACGTTCTGTATATTATGGCGACCTGATGCTGTTTCACCTGGTGATTGGTGCAATGTATCTGGCGAAGGAAGAGATGACATATGAAGGAAAAAATGTTTCTGTGGTCAGAAAGCTGCTGAAACAGTATGGGTCAGATCCGTTTGTTCGAAAAACCCTGACGATACGGAATTGCCTGCATTACGCAGTTCAAATCAAATCGGTATTCTGGAAACTATTGAGCTTCACCCTCGTATTATTTTTACGTATTCACGCATATGGTTTTTTGTCAGCTATCCTCGTTTTCATGTCCCGGCTTGAAATTGACAGTCTGTAGACGATTCCTGACAAATCTTTCTTTTTTCTGAATGTTTTTAACTTTGCTTGTTATTTTTTCATCATTATAGTATGATGAATACAACAGCCAATTTTTTCAGAAAGGGGGAAAAACGCATGGGTATTACAGCTTACCTGCCGGTTTACTGGCTGATCGCACTCGTCGTTTTTTTAGTGATTGAGGCAGCAACACTTGGCCTTGCGACGATCTGGTTTGCAGGTGGGGCGCTTGTTGCTTTGATCGCCGCCATGTGCGGAGCCGGGATTGTAATTCAGATTGTACTGTTTCTTGTTGTATCGCTGGTACTTCTGTTTTTTACACGTCCGCTCGCCGTTCGCTTTCTGAATAAGGATACACTGAAGACGAACGTGGACCGTGTGGTTGGCATGGAAGGAGTTGTGACGGAGGAAATCTCCAATCTTGCGGGAACCGGAATGGTTTCGCTTGAAGGAAACATGTGGACTGCGCGTACAGAGAACGAAGGAGGTACGATTCCCGTGGATGCAGTTGTTACGGTGCTCCGTGTGGAAGGCGTCAAGCTGATTGTAAAGGTCAAAGAAAAAGAAGGAGGAAATGAAACATGAGTGGTGGAGGAGTTGCAGGAATTTTATTGATTTTGCTTCTTGTGGTTGCATTGTTTATCGCAGCATCGTGTGTGAAAATTGTACCGCAGGCTAGTGCTTACGTGGTAGAGAGCCTTGGAAAATACAAGGACACCTGGGCAACCGGTCTTCATTTTAAGGTTCCGTTTATCGAGCGTGTAGCGATTCGCGTAAACCTGAAAGAGCAGGTGGTGGATTTCCCGCCGCAGCCGGTTATCACAAAAGATAATGTTACGATGCAGATTGATACCGTTGTATTCTTCCAGATTACCGATCCGAAGCTGTTTGCATACGGTGTTGTCAATCCGCTGATGGCAATTGAAAACCTGACGGCAACAACGCTTCGAAATATCATTGGAGATCTGGAGCTCGATGAAACGCTGACATCCCGTGAGATCATCAACACGAAGATGCAGGCTGCGCTTGATATCGCGACCGATCCGTGGGGAATTAAAGTAAACCGTGTCGAGCTGAAAAACATTATGCCTCCGGCAGCCATCCAGGAAGCGATGGAGAAACAGATGAAGGCAGAGCGTGAACGCCGTGAAGCAATCCTGATTGCAGAAGGGGAGAAAAAATCGACCATCCTTGTTGCCGAAGGTAAAAAACAGTCGGCCATCCTCGATGCAGAGGCTGAAAAACAGGCGGCGATTCTTCGTGCAGAGGCAGAAAAAGAGAAACGAATCCGTGAGGCAGAAGGCCAGGCAGAGGCAATCCTCAAGGTACAGCAGGCAAATGCCGATGGTATCCGTGCGATCAAAGAAGCCGGTGCGGACGATGCCGTTCTTACCTTAAAGAGCCTCGAGGCACTCGGTGTTCTGGCAAATGGAAAGGCAACAAAGATTGTTGTTCCGTCCGATCTGCAGGGACTGGCAAGTCTGGCCACCACATTTAAAGGTATTGTGGAGGAACAGAAAGTGCCGGCAGGAAAAGAAGTGCAGAAGTAAAATAGAGATAAATCGATAAGAAAAGAGAATTCTCCCACAGAAAGCGTGATGCCGGATGTGGGAGATTTTTCATGGACAGCGAACAAAAGTCCGCAGTTACAAGAGCCCCCGGTGACAGCCGTGATAACGGGAAAAATGGAAAGAGAGTGTTTTTAAAGTGCATAAAAATGCATATTATATGAATAATATAAAGAAAATACGTAAAAATATACATTCTCCTCTTGACAGACGAACAGGTCTGTTTCATAATAGAGACTATTCAAGGAAACCAAGGGGCAAAAAACCTTTTGACCCAACATCACAGTATAGGAAATAATAAAATACACCATATGCAGATATAAGGAGGAACAAGCCATGGATTTAAAAGGACGCGATTTTCTGACATTGAAAGATTTTACACCGGAAGAGATTGCCTATCTGCTGGATCTGTCCGCAGAGCTGAAGGAGAAGAAAAAGAAAGGCATTCCGGTGGATACCCTGCGTGGTAAAAACGTTGCGTTGATTTTTGAGAAAACCAGCACCAGAACCCGCTGTTCCTTCGAGGTAGCTGCACACGATCTCGGTATGGGAACAACGTATCTGGATCCGACCGGTTCCCAGATCGGCAAAAAAGAGAGCATTAAAGATACAGCCCGCGTTCTTGCCGGTATGTATGAGGGAATCGAGTACCGTGGATTCGGCCAGGAGATCGTAGAAGAGCTGGCAAAATATTCCAAAGTCCCGGTATGGAACGGACTGACGAACGAGTACCACCCGACCCAGATGCTCGCCGATATGCTGACAATCCAGGAAGAGTTCGGCCACTTAAAAGGCATCAAACTCGTTTACATGGGCGACGCCCGCTACAATATGGGAAATTCCCTGATGATTGCATCTGCCAAGATGGGAATGGATTTTGTGGCCTGTGCACCGAAGAAATACTTCCCGGACGCAGAGCTTGTGGCTCAGTGTGAGGAGTATGCAAAGGAGAGCGGTGCAACCATCACCCTCACCGAGGACGTAAAAGAAGGAACAAAAGATGCCGATGTTATCTATACCGATGTCTGGGTATCTATGGGTGAGCCGGACAGCGTATGGGAGGAGAGAATCCACGATCTGACTCCGTACCGTGTCACAAAAGAAGCAATGGCAAATGCAAAAGATACCGCCGTATTCCTGCACTGCCTGCCGTCCTTCCACGATCTGAAAACAAAGATCGGAAAAGAGATCCACGACCGCTACGGCCTGAATGAGATGGAAGTAACCGATGAAGTATTTGAATCTGCGCAGTCGAGAGTATTCGAAGAAGCAGAGAACCGTATGCATACGATCAAAGCAGTTATGGCAGCGACCCTCGGAGCATAAAGTTTTGGGTGGAAAAACCGGAATAGACTGTGTATAATAGAATAACGAAGAAACACGCACAGCAGCGCTGCGGAAAACTCTTCCGCAGCGCTGCTGTTGATTTTACGAAACGAAGAAAGCGTGCTTCTTATGTGAGAAAGCGACACGGGGAGTGTGATAATACGATATGCTGGAAAATAAGAGAGCTGAGACGCTGCGCCTTCTGCGGGAATCCGGGAAAAATGTTTCCGGACAGGAGCTGTGTGAACATTTTGGGATTTCCCGCACCGCAGTATGGAAGATGATGAATCAGTTGAAGGAAGAAGGATACGAAATTGAGGCTGTTCAGAATAAGGGATACCGTCTGTTAAATGAGCCGGATCTCGTAACGAAGGATGAGCTGGAAAGCCGCACGCATACGAAATATGTCGGACAGACGGTTTATTACAGCCGCGAGGTGGATTCGACAAACACGTGGGCGAAGCGGCTGGCGGAAGAAGGTGCGCCGAACGGCACTCTGACAACGGCCGAGACGCAGACCGCCGGAAAAGGCCGCCGCGGCAGAGTCTGGAAATCGCCGGAGGGAACTTCCGTTTCGATGTCGATTCTGCTGTATCCGGATCTTGAGCCGGCCAAAGCACCGATGCTGACGATTGTAATGGGACTTGCCGTAGTGCAGGGTGTGCAAAGAGCGCTCGGTGTCGATACGAAAATCAAATGGCCGAACGACGCGGTGCTGAATAGGAAAAAGCTCTGTGGGATCCTGACAGAGATGAGCGCACAGATTGATTATATCAATTATGTTGTCATCGGAACAGGAATCAATGTCAATCAGATGGAATTCCCGGAAGAAATCGCGGAGATTGCGACCTCACTGGCGATAGAAATGGGTCATCCCGTCAACCGGGCGAAAGTGGTCGCAGCAGTGCTGGAGGCATTTGAGGAGGATTATGAAAAATTCCTGGAAGCAGGGGATCTCTCTGAGCTGAAGGAAGCATATGAGGCTGTGCTTGCAAACAAAGATCAGCCGGTGCGTGTACTCGATCCGAAGGAACCGTTCGAGGGCGTTGCACTTGGCATCACGCCGACCGGTGAGCTGCGCGTGCAAAAAGAGGACGGAACGATCGCTGAGGTGCATTCCGGCGAGGTTTCGGTGCGAGGCTTATACAGCTACGTATAGAGAGACCGGAAAAAGGAAGAGAAAGGAAAAATCATGTATTCAGATAATGAAAAAGTAGTGCTCTGCGGAGCAAGTGCATACGAACAGAAATATTATTTTAACCAGGATTTTGCATCCCTGCCACAGTCTGTGCAGGATGAGCTTCATGTTATGTGTGTTATGTTTACGGTGGAAATCGGCGGTATTTTTACCATGTGGTTTGACAGCGACGGAAGTCTGCAGTTTGAGACGGAGGCCGTAGACGCAGATGCGATGTACGACGAGATCGGCGGCGCGCTTCGGATTAAGCAGTATCAGGAAGAAAAAAAGGAGCTGCTGGAATCCCTGGAGCTGTATTACCGTGTCTTCTTCCTCGGTGAGGAGGTGCCGGAGGAGGCGCTGATGGAAGAGGACGGAGAGAAGCAGAATGGAAAATAAGAAACGTACACTGCAAAAGATGCCGCCACTGAGAATCGGAAACGTGGAGATGCCGAACCCACTCGTGCTTGCACCGATGGCGGGGGTGACGGATCTGCCGTTTCGTGTTCTGTGCAAGGAGCAGGGCGCGGGCCTGATCTGTATGGAAATGGTGAGTGCGAAGGCAATTTTATATAAAAATAAAAATACCGAGGATCTGATGACGATCGATCCGGTTGAGCATCCGGTGTCCCTGCAGCTTTTCGGCAGTGATCCGGAGATTTTGGGGCAGATTGCCGCGCAGATCGAAGAAAGGCCGTTTGATATTCTGGATTTTAACATGGGCTGCCCGGTGCCAAAGGTTGTCAATAACGGCGAAGGCTCGGCCCTTATGAAGGATCCGCATCTGGTGAGGGAAATCGTGACAAGCATGGTAAAGGCAGTGAAAAAGCCTGTAACCGTAAAGATCCGAAAGGGCTTTAACGAAGAATCGGCGAATGCTGTGGAAATTGCGAAGATCCTTGAGGACTGCGGAGTGGCCGCAATTGCGGTTCATGGAAGAACGAGAGCGCAGTTTTATTCCGGAAAAGCAGACTGGGATATCATCCGCCGGGTAAAAGAGGCAGTCTCGATTCCGGTTATCGGAAACGGCGATGTGACAGATGCGGCGAGTGCCGAGGCACTGGTGGAGCAGACCGGCTGTGATGGAATCATGATCGGACGCGGCGCGGAAGGAAATCCGTGGATTTTTAAACAGATTCTTCATTATATGGAAACAGGCGAAACGCTTGCAAGGCCGACCCAGCATGAGGTAAAAGAAATGATGCTCCGCCATGCACGGATGCAGGTGGAATATAAGGGCGGCGCGATCGGCATCCGCGAGATGCGCAAGCATGTTGCATGGTATACGGCAGGCTTTCCGCACTCGGCAAAGCTGCGCGCGGCGATCAATCAGGTGGAGAGCCTGCAGGCGCTGGAACAGATGCTGAATGAGTGGGAACGAGGATAAAAAATAAGTCAAAAAAGTACCTATGATATGCCAATATTGATATATCATGGGTGCTTTTTCTGTGCTATACTGATAAACAGAGGTATTGGGACAAAAAACACTAAAGAGGGAGTGTAGTGTATGACTATGAAGGAACTTTTCGCACCGTCCGACATGACGGTGGGAAAGCCGTGGGAAAAGATTGTAGCTTTTACAATCCCTATGCTGATCGGCAACATTGCCCAGCAGCTCTACAACACGGTTGACAGTATTGTAATCGGAAAATATGTCGGGGACAACGCGCTTGCGGCAGTTGGAAGCGCCAGCCCGATCTTAAACCTGCTTCTGGTTCTGTTCGTCGGAATTTCCGTCGGCGCCGGCGTCATGGTGTCGCAGTATTTTGGAGCAAAACAAAGAAAAGAGCTTTCGATGACGATCGGAAACTGCGTCACGCTGACAGCAATTTCCTCCATCATTATTATGATTCTGGGAGCCGTCCTCTCAAGGCCGCTGCTGGAAATGCTGAAAACACCGGATTCTATCATCGACTGGTGTACCTCGTATCTGGTGATCCTGATGGTGGGCTGTGCCGGCAGTGCGTACTATAACATTCTATGTGGTATCCTTCGCGGACTCGGCGATTCGATTTCGGCGCTGATTTATCTGCTGGTGGCAACGGTCATCAACATTGTATTGGATATTGTATTCGTTTCCCAGTTCCACATGGGCGTTGCCGGAGTTGCATACGCGACCGTGATTGCGCAGGCAATTTCTGCAGTACTCTGCATGTGGCGTCTGATGCGTATGACCGACATCTTTGATTTCAGACCCAAATATCTGAAAATGAAAAAACAGTATTCGATGGAAATTATCCGCCTTGGTCTGCCGTCCGGTATTACCCAGGCGATCTTCTCCATGGCGATGGTTATCGTACAGTCGCTGACCAACAGCTTCGGTGAAATGGTTATCGCCGCGAATGTTATCATCATGCGTGTCGATGGCTTTGCAATGATGCCGAACTTTTCGTTTGGTACCGCGATGACAACGTATGCCGGTCAGAATGTCGGTGCACGCCGTATGGACCGCGTAGAGCAGGGTGCAAAACAGGGAACACTGGTTGCAGTCGGAACCTCAACGACCATTACCCTTTTAATTGTTATTTTCGGCCATCATCTGATGGGAATCTTTACGAATACCACAGAGCTCGTAACATTAAGTGCCAATATGATGAAGATCCTTGCGGTCGGCTATATTGCCATGGCAATAACACAGTCGCTTTCCGGCGTCATGCGTGGAGCAGGCGATACGATGACCCCGATGTGGATTTCGATGGTTGTTACCGTTGTAATCCGTGTGCCGCTGGCATACGGTCTGGCCTTTCTGACCAGAACGCCGGAGCTGCCAAACGGACGATATCAGGTACTCTGGATTTCCATGCTGGTAAGCTGGTGCATGGGTGCGCTTCTGACGCTGATTTTCTATAAAAAAGGAAATTGGAAAAAGAAAGCACTGACAGGAAGCTCATCCGAAAAATAAAGGAAAAATAAGAGAAAGATGCAGGAAGGATTTGTGAAAAAGAAAATCTTTCCTGCGTTTCTTTTTTTCTTGACATTCCGTGGGCAATCCTTTATACTACTTTAATTGTTAGGATAGGCGGAGTCTATCCTTATTTCAACCGGGAATACTGAAAATACAGCGCATTTCCGGAGAGTTTACAGAATAAAATCAGATATGACTGGATACAGAAACGATAGAAAGGGTGTATAAAATGGAACAGAAAAAAACGATTCTTACCTATGCCGGCCTGAAAAAACTGGAGGACGAGCTTCATGATCTCAAAGTAAACAAACGTAGAGAAATTGCCGGTAAAATCAAAGAAGCAAGAGAGCAGGGAGACCTTTCCGAGAACGCCGAGTACGATGCAGCAAAAGATGAGCAGCGTGATATCGAGGCAAGAATTGAAGAGATCGAAAAAATCCTGAAAAACGCAGAGGTTGTTGTTGAGGACGAAGTAGATTCTGATAAGATCAATATCGGATGTAAAGTAGACGTACTGGATCTGGAGTATGACGAGGAAATCGAGTTCCAGATCGTTGGTTCCACCGAGGCAAATAGCCTGGAAGGAAAAATTTCCAACGAGTCTCCGGTAGGAAAAGCTCTGATCGGCGCGCACAAGGATGATATTGTCGATGTAGAAACACCGGCCGGAATTATGCAGTACAAAGTACTTTCTATCCAGAGAAATATCTAAAAAATACAAAGAAAAGGGAGTGAAGAGATTGGCACAGCAGACACAGGAACAGGACATTAACCACTTACTGAAGGTTCGCCGCGAGAAACTTGCAGAGCTGCAGCAGAACGGAAGAGACCCGTTCCAGATTACAAAGTTCGATCAGACACATCATTCGCTTGAGGTGAAAGGTCTTTACGAGGCACATGAGACTGAGCTGTTAAAAGACCGCCAGGAGCCGAACGTAGAGGGAATGGATGAGGAGCAGGCGAAAGAAGCTCTTAAAAAGGATTACGAAGAGAGAAGAAATATCATGGACGCAAGTCCGATCCATGTGGCAATTGCAGGACGTATGATGTTTAAGAGAGTCATGGGCAAGGCTTCTTTCTGCAATATCCAGGATTTACAGGGAAGCATCCAGGTATACGTTGCAAGAGATGCGATCGGAACAGAGTCTTACGCTGATTTTAAAAAATCGGATATCGGTGATATCTTCGGAGTGGAAGGATTTGCTTTCAGAACAAGAACAGGTGAGATTTCTATCCATGCAGAGAAGGTGACACTCCTCTCCAAGAGCTTACAGATCCTCCCGGAGAAGTTCCACGGTCTGACAGATGTAGATACCCGTTACCGTCAGAGATATGTAGACCTGATCATGAATACAGAGTCTAAAGATACCTTTATCAAGCGTTCCAAGATTCTCAGTGCGATCCGCAAGTACTTAAGCGGAGAAGGATTCATGGAAGTTGAGACTCCAATGCTTGTACAGAACGCAGGTGGAGCAGCAGCAAGACCGTTCGAGACACATTTCAATGCCCTGAACGAAGATCTGAAGCTTCGTATTTCCCTTGAGCTGTACCTGAAGAGACTGATCGTCGGAGGACTCGAGAAGGTATATGAGATCGGACGTGTATTCCGTAATGAGGGTCTTGATACAAGACATAACCCGGAGTTCACTCTGATGGAGCTTTACCAGGCATTTACAGATTACCACGGCATGATGGATCTGACAGAGAATTTGTATCGTTTTGTTGCACAGGAAGTGCTCGGAACGACACAGATCGTATACAAGGGAATCCCGATGGATCTCGGCAAGCCGTTCGAGCGTATCACAATGGTTGACGCAGTGAAGAAGTACGCAGGCGTTGACTGGAATGAAGTTGAGACTCTGGAGCAGGCAAGAGAACTTGCAAAAGAGCATCATATTGAGTTTGAAGAGAGACATAAAAAAGGTGATATCCTGAATCTCTTCTTTGAGGAGTTTGTAGAGGAGCACCTGCTTCAGCCGACGTTCGTTATGGACCACCCGGTTGAGATCTCGCCGCTGACGAAGAAAAAGCCAGAAAATCCGGAATATGTAGAGCGTTTCGAGTTCTTCATGAATGGATGGGAAATGGCAAATGCTTACTCTGAGCTGAATGACCCGATCGACCAGAGAGAACGTTTTAAAGCCCAGGAAGAACTGCTTGCACAGGGCGATGATGAAGCCAATACAACAGATGAAGACTTCATGAACGCATTGGAGATCGGTATGCCGCCGACCGGTGGTATTGGATTCGGCATTGACCGTATGTGTATGCTTCTGACAGGAGCTGAGGCAATCAGAGACGTGCTGCTCTTCCCGACAATGAAATCACAGGGCGCTGCTAAGAACGAAGCAAACAACGCAGCTCAGTCTGGTGCAGCAGCTCCGGCAGAGACAAAAGTAGCTGAGAAGGTTGATTTCTCCAATGTGAAGATTGAACCAATCTTTGAAGAAATGGTTGATTTCGATACATTTGCAAAATCTGATTTCCGTGCAGTTAAGATTCTTGAGTGTGAAGCAGTTCCGAAATCCAAGAAGCTTCTGAAGTTTGTACTGGATGACGGAGAACGCAAGGATCGCGTGATTTTAAGTGGTATTCACGAGTATTACGAGCCGGAAGAACTGGTTGGTAAGACAGCAATCGCTATCGTTAACCTGCCACCGAGAAAGATGATGGGAATTGATTCCGAGGGTATGCTGATTTCAGCAGTACACGAGGAAGATGGTCACGAGGGACTGAACCTTCTGATGGTAAATGACAGAATCCCAGCAGGTGCTAAGCTCTATTAAGATGATGTAAAGATGTACCGTTTTACCAAATAGACGGGACGTACTTCATTTGATAAAAAACTAAAAAAACAGCGATTTACATTAAACTTACATCAATTGATGCAGAAATCGGTGCAAGCAAGGGAAAATCGCATAATTAGTGCAATGGGTGGGCAATTCCAATCGGAGTTGCCCATTTTCTAAAATGAATGGAAATGCAAATCGATATTTAGCGAGGTAAAGATATATGCTTCATTTAGAAAAAGTAAATGGTAATAATGTCTGGGATATCCTGAAACTGACGGTATCGAAATCGCAGAAGAACTTCGTTGCCACCAATGAGATCAGCATCATTGAAGCGTATACTGCAATTACGGGAAACGGTCATGCATTCCCGTTTGGTATATATGATGAGGATAAGCCTGTAGGCTTCCTGATGATTGGTTTTGATGTTGATGATTATTGGACGGATGCACCTGAAATTGCAAAGGGAAACTATAATCTGTGGCGTCTTATGATCGATAAGGCATATCAAAACAGAGGGTACGGAAAAGAAGCGGTCAGCCTTGCATTAGAGTTCATAAAATCTATGCCTTGTGGAGAAGCGGAATACTGTTGGCTATCATATGAACCCGATAATGCAGTTGCCCGTCAGATGTATCGCTCTTTCGGTTTCGAAGAAACCGGTGAAATGGACGGCGAAGAACTGATCGCTGTTCTGAGACTGCAATTAACAACTTCAAGTTTTTGAAACTGAGAAATAGGAAGTTGTGGAGGTAATTATCAATGAGAAATATTTACGATAATAGTGAATTTTTTGCCGCATATGCGGAAATGGGAAGAAGCAAAGATGGTCTGAAAGCTGCTGGAGAGTGGCATCAGTTGCAATCGTTATTCCCTAAATTACAGGGAAAAAAAGTTTTGGATTTAGGATGTGGTTACGGTTGGCATTGCAAATATGCCGCACAAATGGGAGCTACTGAAATTCTTGGTATTGATAGTAGTCAAAAAATGATTGCAAAAGCAGTAGCTGATAACTCTGATGACAAAATCAAGTATAAAGTTTGCGGTGTTGAAGAATACATTTATCCTGAAAATACTTATGACCTAGTTGTTTCTAACCTGGTACTGCACTATATCGAAAATTTAGCTAATGTTTATCAAAAGGTGTATTGCACATTAAAAGTAGGTGGGTATTTCCTATTCAATATTGAACATCCGACTTTCACCGCAGGTGTTAATGAGGATTGGATTTATGATGAAAATGGGAAACCTAAATATTGGCCAATCGACAATTACTATTACCCAGGCGAAAGAGAAACCAATTTTCTTGGTCAACGAGTAATTAAACAGCACCACACATTAACGCAGATATTGAATCCACTTATAAAATGTGGTTTTCAAATTGAGGCTATTGAGGAAGCAATGCCTCCGGCAGATATGATGGGTATGCCGGGAATGTGTAATGAAATGCGTAGACCTATGATGTTGTTGGTTAAGGTTAAAAAGGTTTAATAAACAACTTCTAGTTTGTAGATGCAAATACATAGTAATTATGGTGTAGGGGACAAGGAATTGTTCCTTGCAAATCGCAATTTATAAAGGAGAATATTGATGAACCTATTTTTATGTTCGCACTTTTCAAGTGTAGGAAGTCTGATAAAGGAAGAAATTGAAAATAAAAAAGTCGCATTTATTCCAACAGCTTCGCTGCGTGAAGGCTACACCGGTTATGTCGGCTCGGCTCGAAAATTATTCAAAAAGTTGGGAGCAATCGTAACTGAAATTGATATTTCAACGGAGGCTTATTCAACGATACAGTCTGTTTTTGAAGATGCGGATGTGATATATTTTACCGGCGGAAATTCTTTTTTCCTTATAGACCAGCTCCGTAAAACGGGAACGGATGAGCTGTTGAAGAAAGAATTGGCAAAGGGAAAACTGATGATTGGTGAATCGGCAGGTGCGATTATATGCGCTCCAAGCATCCAATATATCGAGCAAATGGATGAAAAGCCGGAGGACTACTCACAAGAAGATGATGCAGGGCTTGATTTGATTGATTTCTATGTTCTTCCGCATTATCTTACAGCACCATTTAAGAAAGTTACCGAGAAAATAATGACTGAGTTTTCGGATTTGAATCTATGCCCAATTAACAACCGTCAGGGAATTGTAATTGATGGTGAAGGTTCAAAGGTTATTTGTAAAGACTAATTTGAAAATTCTAGTTGATATTTCACATATTTTAGGAAATTTAATAACTGTTATATTTAATTATCAAATTCTTCGCAAACCCTTGAAAATACTAAGTTTGTAGCAAGTGAGCTTTCCCTTACTCTTTCCCTTGTGTTATATTCTCACATTGGTTTTCATGAACCTTAATATGGGAAAAAATAAGGGAAAGAAAATTTCATAACACAGTATAACAATAACGACATGGTGAACTGATTGAAATGTTTTCGATATTTAACTCTATAACTGATTATTAAAAGAAAATGGAGATAAGATACGATGAGAACAATTTATGCAGAATACAACATAAATCACGATAGTATTGATGTTTACACAAGTGCCGGATATATGCTTCGCATTGATTGCTGGAAAGCTGAAAAAAATCTAAAAACCACATACGGATCAGAATGTGCGCTTACTTCATTGGCTGTGGATGAGCCTTTGGAATATGCAAGATTATATCTTGAGGGTAATTTACAGATGTGGGTAGATGCAGAAGACTCACTAGAGTTATAATTCTTATCCATATAAATAATATGCAAATATATATCCCATCAATATAGCGAATATACTGAAGTAAAAGTATCTTTATAATCAATTTTAACCAAAAGAATATGTTCTTAGAGGAGGTGTCTCCCGAAAGAACATATTCTTCTATTATGGGTATTATAAATATAGAACATGCTTTTCTTGTGCTACAATTTCTTCACTATGAGTTACAACAATAACTGTTTTTCCCTGTTCACTTAACTCATGCAATATATTCATAACAATCTCACTATTTTTTTTGTCTAAGGAACCAGTTGGTTCGTCTGCTAATACAATCGAACATTTCTTTAGCATTAAACGAGCTAACGCAACTCTCTGCTGTTCGCCACCAGATAATTGATAGACTTTTTTGTTAATTACTTTCTGTAAACCAACTTTTTCAAGAGCTTCATTTATTAAAATATCCGTTCTACCTGATTTTTTTATTATTTCTAGATTTTCTTTTACTGTTTTGTTTTCCAAAAGGGCAAAATTTTGAAATAAAAATCCAACAACTTCTTTGAAATATTTCTGCTTTTTTCCTTTTTTTGTCACATCAAAACCATTCACAATAATAGAACCTTTGTCAGGAGTTTCAATACCTCCAATCATATTAAGTAAAGTACTTTTTCCGCATCCACTTTCGCCACTAATTACCAAAAAACTGCTATCTGGAATTTCCAAATGAAAATTTTTGAACAAAATTTTATCATTATATGCTTTGCAT
Organism: Blautia sp. AF19-1; assembly: GCF_003479155.1. Lineage (NCBI taxonomy): Bacteria > Bacillati > Bacillota > Clostridia > Lachnospirales > Lachnospiraceae > Blautia > Blautia sp. AF19-1. Next base: position 97,149 of record NZ_QUGQ01000008.1, on the reverse strand, counting down.
AGATTTTCAATTATTATCATAAGCAACCTCCTTTTAATGATTTCGGTATGTTTGTTTTTTCAACAATTGTGATATTAAAGAAAATAATTGTAAATTCTATTAGTGCCATAAATGAACTAACAAGAATGCTAATTCCTACTTCAGTCTGTACCGATAATAAAGAATAGATAAGCATACCTACTAATATCACAAAATTTTCCACTACAATCATTTTAAGAAGTGTTTTGTGCCGTTCAAATAAACTATATCCAAAGATTTTCATCAAGGAAATTTTCATTGCATTTTCTCGGAACTCTAGTCTACTTACGGTAACAATAATCATAATATTTAAAAGCAATACAATCGTACAAAGAGAACTTAAAAATCCCACGAGTTTTATTAAAAATGTGTGATTATATAAATACTGTTCATGTACGTTTGTAATTACTAGCTGATAATTTCCAAGCATATCTTCATACTTTTTGCTGATATTTCTTAGCTGTTTTTCATCACATTGAAATAAAACTGCTCCTGCTTTATAGCTTTCAAGATACCCACCATTGACTGCTAAATCTTTGTTTGCCTGATAAATAATTATCGGATTTTTGCTTTTTTCGATACCATTTATTCTACTTGTATCTAAATAGGAAAAGTATTCTGTTTCGCTATACTCTATGTACTGAATATTTAATTGTTGTAAATTATCATGATTTAAAACATGGCTCAAGGAGTCATAGGCTAATTGCTTGTTTTTAGCAAAATATCTATTCTTTGGAATGAAAATAATCAAATCAGAAGATTCATTCTCTACTGCATTTATCTGCTTCGTAAAACCTTGTAACATATCTTTTGCATGATTATTTACATATATCACATCATTTTTATCATTTAAAATATTCAAGCATATTACAGGCTTTAATGTGTTATATTCATTCTTGTATAGTTTATTCCAAAAAGCTTCTTCTTTTTCAGCATTAAAATCAGTAGTCTTTACGGTAAAATAATTTGCATCATAATATTCTTCTAACAAATGTTCATTTGTAAATAGGTTATTATGAATACTACTAATATTAGTGATAATTGTAAAAACAGCGGCTACCCCTGCTATAAATTTTAACGAATAAATTAAAAAATCCACTCCTCTTTTGTGTGTTGCATTTGCGAATGCCTTTCTAATATCAAAAAAGCAAAAAGAACAATATGGAATAGTGGAAAGAATAATTCCAATGGAATATAAAATTGTGACGAGTCTATTCTCATATGCTCCCGATATATAATTTGACAGCAATATTTTTGCAACAATAAATAATGCAATGTCAAAAGTTACATCGAATAAAGCAGCCTTAAATGCTATGAAACCAGCACTTTCTCCTAAGGAAACTCGTACAACAACCTCTTTTTTTCGCCTAACCACTTCAATTACATTTAGAACAATCATCAATGCAATAATCATACCCCATATAATAAAAATCATGTCCTTTTCCGTAGAATTCCAATATTCTGGATAAGTTAAGCTATATTTTTCTGATAATTTCTGATATGCAGAGATAATATTGTCCTCATTTCCTATGTATGAGATAAAGTTTTCATAACCCACAGAGGTACTTTGCAATTCTGAGAGATTATGAAATTTTACTTTCGTAATTCCGGAAACTAAAGCGGTATATTCTGATTCTTCTATGTTTGCAGTATTTTTTAATGTTTGTCTGATTACTTTATCATCGCCATAAATATGAAGTGTTGAAAGGTATTTATTATTGATTTCATTGTACTGAGAAAAAATATGTACATCATTCTCCGTTGCAGTTTCTGATACATCTTTCAGAAACTGCGACATATCTTCACTAGCAACTTCATAGCGTGATGACGTAAAATATGCTGTAGAAAAGTTCCAAAGCTGATCTTGAAATATTTCAGATTGCATAAGTATTCCAAAAATCAGGAAACAAAACAAACATAAGTTTTTAATTGCTTTCATTTATTTCAACCCCAGATTCCATACTTTATTTGCTTTTTCAAATATCGTAGTCAATATTGTGCTATTTTCATCAACAATCCATTGATCTTCTTGATCTTCAGCTTTTTTGCTACTTGACAACATAATTTGAGTATTCAAATCCTTATAGTCATTAAATAGCACGCCTTGACTTATTCCTTGGTGAAATGGTTTTATCCAAATAATTAGTGCATATCGAACATCTGACTCAGCTATCGCAAGATTTCCATTCCAAAGCAAATAATCAGGGACAGACACACTATACTGGAATCCATCTTTATCTGTGTAAATTTTTACTCCAGATTCTTCTATTTCAGGGAAGTCTTTCTGAAATTCGTTATATGGTTTATAACTCCCGAAGTACCAAAATAAATTATAGCAACAGAACAAAATAACCAAAACAATTCCTATATATTTTATTTTTTTCTTCATTTATATACACTCCACAAAAAAGAGTGGTTGGAATTCCAACCACTCAGCCATTATCCCGAACCTTTGTTTAGTAGCTATTACCGTAGGTAATACTATTTCCTTTATGAGCAACCTCAATTTTAGACCAATTACCTTTACCAACATTTGAACCCGAAAAAGAACCATTTCCATTTTTGACATATGCGTAATGATCTTTAGTTGAATGATATGCGTGTGCATAATCTTCATTAATAGCAAGAGTATTATAACCATAAGTCAAAACACCTTTTCCGCCATCAGATGTAGTGCTCAATTCCCACTTTTTATCAAATGTCTTATTCCCGTTTGTAACAGAAAATGCCATTACTGGAATTGATGAAGAAATTAACATTGCACTAATAGCTACCCCTACAATCACTTTCTTTGCTCTCATAAGTTTTACCTCCTTTGATCTGCTGTATTTCTATTTATATTTTATCAAATAATTTGTATCCAGTCAATCAGTATCTTGACTTATATAGCGTCGAATTGTAAGATATATTCCTTGTAAAATTAACCAAAAGAACAACAGATTTATTGATAATGCTTTTTTAATTACTTCTCCAAAATAAATGATGACAGCCGCACTTGTCAGTATCATCAGTAGGGTAATAACATCCCAACAGTTTTTCTTATATAATTCTATAACCTTTATTTCTATCAGTATCGCCAGTATTCCTGTCCCTGCCACACATATTCCCACAACCAATATCAGCAATAACCAATATATGATTCCGGCTATAATCTCATTTGGAATTTTTGTGCTGATTTGTGCCACAGATTGCCCGGCATCAATCGTCCAACCGATAAAAGTTTGTATGAATGACGCTGCATCATGGAAGAATGATTTGCAATCGGAAAGAAACACATCTGACTGTACTGCCTGAAAAAGAGTGGTTGTCAGCGAATACCATGCAAGAAGGAACAAGGTTGTTTGGAACATTACCGTTTTTGCTTTATACTGTCCTGCAAGTCGCTCTTTTTGTGTTTCGTATTTCGCTTTTTCATTCTGATAGGCTGTCCGGTCACAGGCTTCACATTTTTCATAGGGTACCGGCTTTTCTACCGGTATCTCTACGATTTTCTGATGTGTCCGGGCATAATCCCGTTGTTGTGTTAAGCATCGTATTTTATCTTGACATTCCCCTATCGTGACGTTTGCGCTTCGCAGCTTCTCTTTCTCGTTCCGCAATGCTCTGTCTGCTAGCTTCAAGTCGTTCTTTAATGCTTGAATATTCCCGGCTCTGTTCTCTTTGTTTAATTTCTCGTTCAAGGTCAGAGATTCGTTGAGCTGCGTCTTTAGTTCCACGATAAGCTGGTCTTTCTGTTCCAGTTCTTCTTGTATCTCCTCGGTCAAGAGGAGAAGTTCTTCCAACTGTTCGGCGTTCTTTGATTCTCTGGATTCGTTCATCTATATCACGTCCTTTCTCTATCTGCTGTTCCAGTTCAGCAATTCGGTGTTCTGTTTCAGTAATAAACTGTTTTCGCTGTTCAGCTTCTGTACCAATTTCTGCCATTGCTGATTTTCGTTTTCCAAAAGTTCTATCTTCGTTTTCTGTTCTTCCATCTTGGAAAGCAGTTCCTCGGTATTTGGCAAAATGTTGAGCAGCTCGGATAACTCGCTGTTTAATTTTTGCAATTTCTGATTCTGTTCCTGCATAAGAGAGAGTTGGGTGTCCCGATTCTGCATTTCCAGAATCATTTCTGCCATTAAGGTCTGCTGTTCTTCGATTTGCCCAATCATGGATTCCATTAAGGGTATAATTTCCCGGCTTTCTTCTAATGTCATTTAATCGCTCCTTCCATAATGATAATGCACCCGATACTTTTCCAAAGGTGTCCAGTATCTTTTGCAATAACGTGTTTTGTTGTTTTATGATTTGATTTTCCGCTACTTTCCACGAACCTTTTATTTCCTGCCCGGCAAGAAACTTTTGTTCAATCTTTCTTGCGTCAGCGCCTTCATGGATGGTAGGAATCTGGAGTTTTCCCTGTTTTTCATAAGAACGGTGATCGACCTGATTATGCAAAGGAAGATGTTCATTACACACCTTTGCCCACTCACTCCGCCACAGTTCACAATTTTTTGGATTGTTCCATCCGGTAGCATCGGTCAGCACCCGTTTCCATTGCAGGCGGTTTCTTGCACCAATCTTCTGAATTCCGTTTTCGTCTAATACAGGGATACGGATTCCATGACGGTCAGGGTTTTTCTTATCCTGCCACCAGTTCGGATGGGATTCATCAATCACGATATTTCCGTTTTTATCTCTGACAAAATCCCAATCCTTGACTTCTTTCTTTCCCCAAGAATGATCCGGGTTAAAAGGACGCATAGTCAGAAGCAGATGAACATGGGGGTTGCCATCCCCTTTATCGTGGATACTCCAATCAGCACACATTCCTCTATCTACAAAAGTTTTTTGAATATAGTCAGTTGTATATTGAATTTGTTCCTGTCTGTTCCATTCTTTGGGAAGGGCAAATTCAAATGACCTGCCAAGTTGGGCATCTGCATTTTTTTCAATCTTCAATACCTCATTCCATAACCTTTGTTTCTGAAATGTGATTTTAAATTTTTCTAAAGTAGCTTCTTTATCTTCTGATCTTTTGTATCGGACAGATTTTTGAAAGCGTTTTATATTTTCTTCTAGTACTATCTGCCATTCAGGAGGTACGTTTTCACACATCATAAGACTGGTGTAGACCACTTCTTTTTTAGAAGTGTAATAACTGATTCTCCCGGTTTCCTCGTTTTTCATCACATCCCCATTGAGATATGCGGAAGCGGAGATAACAGATTTCCCTTTACTTCGTCCGACTATTTTGATTGTGTAATGAAAAATCGCCATGTCTGGATTCCTCCTTTCTGACGTATCCGGCATAGATTTCCGGCAACATTGCTTTCAGTTTTAGAAAAAGCAGCATTGCCGGAACGCCCTCTGCGTAAGAGTGCCCTGCGCATAGCAGCCTGCATGGAATGCGCCTCTCTGGCGAAGAGTGCCTCCTGCGGCATGAGCAGGTCTGGCTGAAAGCCCCGCCGACGGAACGAGCCCGGCAAGCGTGAGCGAAGACCGGTTGCCACTTGTGGCAAACTTATTGGGACGACCTCTGGTTGTCCATAAGTGCGCCCTTCATGAAAAAGCAATGAAGGGAATGAAAAACTCATCCCCCGCCATTACACTTCATCCATATCGGTATTTGTTTCTTTCTGCATTGCCTTTGAAAAAAATTTCCCATTGGCTTCCTGCTTTTTCAGAAAACCAATCAGCTTTGGGATGTCCTCTTCCTCAATAGGCGCACCGAGAACGGATTCCACCGCACCGCCAACCTGACAGAGCCTATGGGTTCGTTTTTTACTTTCTTCGGCTTTCTTTCGTTTCAGAAGTTCTTTCTTCTGTACTGCATATCGTTTTGCTTTTTCAAGGCTTTCCTGTTCCTTCTTTTCCATTTCAAGCATTCGTTCTTCATAACTTTTTGTTGATTTTGCCATGATTACATTCCCCTTTCTTTTACAAACATAAGTTCTCGGTTGCGTATCAGAAGAAGCACATGGTATAATCTTCTTGCGTGTAGGTATATCATGGCTTCGGTCTGATAGAACCTTTGGCGGTTTCTTGGGAAGCCGCCTTTTTAATTTGCCGCAGTTCTTGTTACGGCTTTTACATTTCCTCTATCCCTCAAATCACGACCTTCATTAGCTTCCATAAACATTTCCAGAATATCGGTTTTAATCAGGACTTTGCGACCAACCTTTAATACTGGAAGTTTCTTCCATTCTACAAGCTGTCTTAAGGTATTTCTGCCGATTCCCGTATAGTCAGCAGCTTCTTCGATGGATAATGCAATTTTTCTTTGCGTCATATAATCACCTCCTTATAAATTGCATTATGCAATTCTTGTGATGTAAGTATATCCTTTTCACATCTTTTTGTCAAGCGTTACGAAATATTAAAAATAAATATTGCATTGCATATTGCAATTTTGGAAAAACAATGCTATAATTCATACATACCGAAAAAGGAGGCAGTCAGCATGAAAGATAAAGAATTACGCAAGCTGATAGGCAGCAGAATAAAACAGCGCCGTCTGGAATTGAATCTGACACAGCCTTATGTCGCAGAGAAGATGGGAGTTACCGCTTCTACAATCCTGCGTTATGAGAATGGTTCGATTGACAATACGAAAAAAATGGTGCTGGAAGGTCTTTCGGAAGCACTCCATGTATCTGTGGAATGGCTCAAAGGGGAAACAGATGAATATGAAACCGACATTACGGATAAGAGAGAATTACAGATTCGTGATGCGATGGGAGATATTCTGGAACAGTTACCGCTTGCCCTTACCAAAGAAGAAGATGCTTTTTCAAAAGATTTATTACTGCTGATGTTAAAACAATATGGTCTGTTTTTGGATTCCTTCCAGTTCGCCTGCAAAAACTTCAAGGGAAATGCTGGTCAGACGGATATTGCCAAAACAATAGGGTTTGAATCGAATGAGGAATATAATGAGATTATGTTCTTAAGGGAAATCACTCATACCATCAATGCTTTTAATGAGATGGCAGACATTGTAAGGCTCTATTCCAAGAAACCAAAAACAGCAGAACAAAGGCTTGCAAATCTTTTATCAGAAGTCTTATACGAAGATTCCGAATCGGTATAGTAAGACAACCGGAGTTATGATATACTTACACGCACGAAGCATTTCATCAGTTCCGATTGTCTAATATCGAAAGGAGACATACGATTATGGCAAAAGGATCTGTAAGAAAAAAAGGAAAGAAATGGTACTACCGCTTCTATGTAGAGGACGCAAGCGGCAATCTTGTTCAGAAAGAATGCGTTGGAACAGAAAGCAAAAGTGAAACTGAAAAACTGCTCCGTCAGGCAATGGATGATTATGAGAAAAAGAAATTTGTTGCCAAAGCGGATAATCTCACAGTCGGACAGCTTTTGGATGTGTGGGCAGAGGAGGAATTAAAAACAGGTACGCTCAGCAATGGTACGGTGGAGAATTACCTCGGAACAATCCGAAATATTAAGAAACACCCATTGGCAGAACGTAAACTGAAAAATGTAACCTCTGAACATTTGCAATCTTTCTTCGATTTGCTTTCCTTCGGGGGAGTTCATCCCGATGGAAAAGAGAGAAAGGGTTACAGCAAAGATTACATCCATTCTTTTTCCGCAGTCATGCAGCAATCATTCCGCTTTGCAGTATTTCCAAAGCAGTATATTACGTTCAATCCTATGCAGTATATTAAACTGCGGTATCAGACGGATGAAGTGGATTTGTTTTCTGATGAGGATATGGACGGAAATGTCCAACCAATTTCACGAGAAGATTATGAAAGACTGCTTGCTTATCTGCAAAAAAAGAACCCAGCCGCAATACTTCCAATCCAGATAGCCTATTATGCCGGGCTTCGTATTGGAGAAGCCTGTGGTTTGGCATGGCAGGACGTAAATCTGGAAGAACAATGCCTTACCATAAGACGCAGCATCCGATATGATGGCTCAAAGCGCAAATATATCATCGGACCAACCAAGCGGAAAAAAGTAAGGGTTGTTGATTTTGGAGATACACTGGTAGAGATTTTCCGTAATGCCCGGAAAGAGCAGTTAAAAAATCGAATGCAGTACGAAGAACTTTATCACACGAACTACTACAAAGAGGTCAAAGAGAAAAACAGAGTGTACTACGAATATTATTGCTTAGACAGAACGCAGGAAGTCCCGGCAGATTATAAAGAAATTTCTTTTGTCTGCTTAAGACCGGATGGTTGTCTGGAACTTCCGACTACTTTGGGGACGGTATGCAGAAAGGTGGCAAAAGCATTAGAGGGATTTGAAGGCTTTCATTTCCACCAGTTACGTCACACCTATACAAGCAACCTTTTAGCAAATGGAGCAGCCCCAAAAGATGTACAGGAATTGTTGGGACACTCAGATGTCAGTACCACAATGAACGTCTATGCTCACTCCACAAGAGATGCGAAACGAAAATCGGTTCGGCTTCTTGATAAAGTGGTAGGCAATGACTAAAAAATTTCCCTTATTTCCCTTGTGATTATCTCATAAGGGCAAAAATAAGGGAAACTACATATCATTTCACTAATGAACAGGCGGGAAAGCCTGTAAAATAGGGAAAGTTAGAGGAATAATTATATAAATTCAAGTTTGTCGGACTTACTCTACAATAATCAAAGACCGCTTACATCGTGTAGGCGGTCTCTTTTCTTATTCAGAAATATTTGATTTTGAGCTTTCTTTTCTTGGCTGACATTACCTTGCAGAGAACATTGTCAACCCCGTCGGTATATCTGCCTTGTGCTATCAGGCTGTTCTTTAAACGGATAAGTGATTGTATTACTCTGCCATATTCGTCATCATTAAGATAGATGAAGCACTTGAATTGATGGGCAGGTAGACTATATGTATGGAGAAGCATTTTATAAGCCTGAAATGAAAGAAGGAAATCCTATAAGGTTATATAGTTTGGATGAAATCACGGAGATATTCGGTAAATTAGGACTTCGTATTTGTAACAGCTTTGCTGATTTCAGTGGAAAGCCGAGTTCTGATAATGATATTCAATTGATGGTTTATTCCATACGAGAATAAAAATAGAGTAGACGAATTATTTAGCAATCTTCATCAAATCTTTATTTTTTTCTGTTAGGTTATATTTCAGTAAGAAATGAAATATGGAAGGAAGGATAGTAAAGATGGAAATGATGTTGCAGACACAAAATTTGTGTAAATATTTTAGAAAGCAGAAAGCGGTAAATAATGTTTCACTTAATATAGAAAAGAAACAGATTTATGGACTGCTTGGACCGAATGGTGCGGGAAAATCTACCACATTGAAAATGTTGACCGGTATGATGAAACCCACTGCAGGAAAGATTTACTTTGATGGAAAACTTTGGGATAGGAAAGATTTATCAAAAATAGGAGCGCTAATTGAGAATCCGCCTATTTATGAAAATCTTTCCGCCAGAGAGAATTTGAAGGTAAGACAATTATTGCTTGGTACAGATGAAAACAGAATTGATGAGGTCTTGCAGATTGTATCACTTACAAACACCGGAAAGAAGAAAGCAGGACAGTTTTCTTTGGGAATGAAGCAAAGACTAGGCATTGCAATGGCATTGCTTGGAGAACCGGAACTTTTGATATTGGATGAACCTACGAATGGATTAGATCCAATAGGCATCGAGGAATTACGAGAGCTGATCCGGTCTTTTCCGGAACAGGGAATCACTGTAATTCTCTCCAGTCATATTCTCTCAGAGGTACAGTTACTTGCAGATAAAGTCGGGATTATTTCAGGTGGAATCTTAGGATACGAAGGAGCATTAAAGCAGGGAGATAATCTTGAAGATTTGTTTATGAATGTGGTAAGAAAAAACCAGAAAGCAGGTGAAATCCATGGTTAATATTATAAAAGCAGAACATCAAAAAGCCAAAAGAACCATGCGAAAAAAGTTTATCTGGGGATTTCCTCTTCTTACATTTGTCATGGCATTTATATTTACTCTTGGGATGACAAATGCTTATGCAGAAAGTGTTTGGAACTGGTGGTATACACTTTTGCTGCCGGGGATGATTGCTCTATTTTGTTATCTTTCTGTGGCGCAGGAGAAAAAGATAAAATACTATCATTTAACGACTATTCCCACAGATAGAAGAAAATTGTTGCTGGGGAAAATTATTTATATTGGGTACATGATTTTGTTTTCTAATGTGATTGTGTTTGCAGGAGCAACGCTTGGAGGCTTTCTTCTAACGACACATGTTCCAGTTGGAGGAGCGTTGATGGCAGTATTGTTTCTGACGGTTTCTGAGTTATGGGAGATTCCGGTAGCTTTATTTTTAAGTGAACGATTTGGAATGATTGTAAACCTGTTCGTCTGCCTGTTTATTACCGTCAGCGGTGTGGTAATATCACAAACCAGAATCTGGTATGTACTTGTTTCTGCAATCCCTATGCGAATGATGTGCCCGTTGCTTCATGTTTTACCAAATGGACTTGCCGCAGAAGCAGGGAATCCTCTTTTGGATACGGGAGTCATTGTTCCGGGAATGTGTCTCTCAATCATCTGGTTTGTTTTTGTAACGGTTCTGTTTTTGAAATGGTTTGAGAGAAGAGAGGTGAAATAAGATGATTGGAAGATCTCTTAATGCAGACTTGCGAAAGATGAAAGGAACATCTGTGATTCTGGCACACTTATTGATTCCGATTATAATTAGCGTTATATTTTTAATATATTACTTTTTTTCACCATGGAATGAAAATATGAAAGTGATTGCATTTTATCAGGCAATAGGAGCAGGACTTCCGGTACTTATTGGAATTTTTACAGCAAGTGTGATGGAACAGGAACAAAACGCAGGTGATTTTCAAAATCTGTTGTCTTTACCAGATAAACCTGCAGCATTTTTATCGAAACTGTTGATGCTACTGGTTTTGTGTCTGTGCTCTATCCTATTGACAGCAATCATATTCGGAATTGGATTTGGAAGAATCGCATCAAGCGATATCGAAATCATGAAAGGATGTATATTTGCAGCATTGCTGCTGTGGGGAAGCAGTGTTCCACTTTATCTGTGGCAGCTGATTCTGGCTTTTCAGTTTGGAAAAGGGGTATCCATTGGAGCAGGGATTATATCAGGACTAATTAGTGCATTGATGCTTACCGGACTTGGAGATTATGTGTGGAAATATGTATTTGTCTGCTGGACGGGTAGAGTACCATATACTTATCTGCAATCTATATTGGGAGAAACTAGTGTAGGTGAATGGTTGTCATTCATACCAGGTTGCTTAATATTTACAGGGATTAGTATGGTATACTATTTTTGGTGGGTAAACCACTGGGAAGGAAACAGAATATCGGAATAGAATCGAGGGAAACTATGGCAAAAATACTGGCAGTTGATGATGAACCGGCAATTTTGGAAATGATAGAAAGCATTTTGAATAAGGATGGACATCTGGTTACCAAAGTAAGTAATCCACTAAAAATTAATATGGAAGAATTACATCGTTATGACCTGATTTTACTGGACATTATGATGCCTGGAATTGATGGCTTCGAATTATGCAAAAGAATTAGGATACTTGTGGATTGTCCGATTTTGTTTCTTACGGCAAAAACGGAGGAAAACAGTCTGGTAAACGGACTTTCTTTAGGAGCAGATGATTATATTTCAAAGCCATTTGGAGTGATGGAACTTCGGGCAAGGATCAATGCACATCTTAGAAGAGAGCACAGGGAACATTCTGTCCGGATGGTTTTAGGGAGAGTCTGCATTCAGATGTCTCAAAAGAAACTGTTGATGGATGATAAAGAACTTCCGTTTACGAAAGCAGAGTACGAAATCTGTGAATTTCTGGCTAAAAACAGAGGACAGGTTTTCTCGAAGGAACAGATATTGGAAGCGGTCTTTGGCTTTGACAATGAGAGTAATGACAGTACTATAATCACGCATATCAAAAATATAAGAGCAAAATTTGCGGATTATGATTATATGCCGATAAAAACAGTCTGGGGGATTGGATATAAATGGGAAGAGTAAAGAGAAGCAATGCACTCAGCAGGATTTTTATGAGATATGTACTGGTCATGCTTGGATCATTAGTTGGTTTGGTGATTGTTGCTTATCTGCTGCTGTGCCTTTTGATTAGTGTGGGCTGTATTTATCCGGCAAATTATGCAGAGCAAAAGATTAATGAAGCATATGATACGATTCTACGTGCAGATAAAGTGACTGCTGAGATGATTCCCGCACTTTGTGATTATGTAATCTTTTCAGAGAATGGAGAGAAAATAGGTGGAGATCTGTCAGAACAATATGAACAGATAGCATGGAATGTTGCAAAGTACGGAAACGCATCCGGGAAATATTTTTATAAAGTAATTGTAAGGGAAAATGAATATGTTGTATTGCAATATCGCCTGACACCTCAATATCATTCAGCTTTTTTGAGGGAGCATTTTATAGGACCACAGAATGTGATGAGTATTATGTCTGTGATTGGAGCGGTAGCGATTATCATCATTCCGTCCATACGTTTTGGAAAAAGAATCAAAAAGCAGATGCAGCCTGTATTAGACGCAATCGGACAAATAAAGGATCAAAATCTGGAATATGAGACATCCTGTTCCGGTATCAAAGAGTTTGATGACTGTTTATCGGCAATCGATGATATGCGAGATGCATTGCGAGAATCTTTAGAAAAGCAGTGGAAAACAGAGCAGGAAAAGAAACAGCAGATGTCTGCTTTGGCGCATGATATTAAAACACCTCTTACGATTGTACGGGGAAATGCAGAACTACTTTCAGAGACTGAACTGACCACAGAACAGAAGAAAAATATCACTTATGTTTTAAACGGCACAATACAGATACAAAGTTATGTAAAACAGTTGATAGATGTCACAAAATCATGGAATTGCAGTGATGTTACCTATACAACGGTGAGGTTAGAAGATTTTTTCGCAGATATAAAGGAACAGGCACTCGGACTGGTAGAAATCTATCACCAGAAGATAGATTGGAAGGCGGAACAAAGTGACAAAAAGGTAACGATTGCTTATGAGCCAATGTTCCGAGCCGTAATGAATGTGATTCAGAATGCAGTGGAGCATACAAAAGAAAATGGAATCATTTATATTGACGCAAAGGAGCAGGATGACCGGCTGACATTCATTGTGGAGGATAGCGGATCAGGATTTACAAAAGAAGCATTATTGCATGGCACAGAGCAGTTTTTTATGGATGACACAAGTAGAAATGGCGAAGCCCATTATGGGATGGGACTATTTTTTGCAAAAACTGTGGCTGAAAAATATGGTGGAGGTATTAAACTTTCAAATTCTGAAAATACAGGTGGGGCGAGGGTAGAAATATTTTTCCTGAGTAGTCAGGAAACAAGCTAAATGAAAAGTCTAATCCCCCAGCATAGCTGGGGGATTAGACTTTTCATTTATACGGATATTCGCAAACTACAAGATAAAGCCAAAACTTCATATACTCTAACAGTTAGCGAAAGATGCCAGAGCAGTATACCATGTCAAACGAATTGTGTTAGTTAATCTGGATCTTATTGATGAATATCTGGAAGCATTCCGTGATGAAGAATTTTGATGAAAGAACAGGAGGAACAACTATTCCTCGAAAATTGAGAATTACATATGTTCAATTCTTTGTATTAGGTATATATTTTGAAAAGTTATCCGGTTATACTGACAATATCAAAAGGCAGAACTGTTAGAATGAGGTGAGCAGATGGATACAGCACAGAGAATAAGGATAATTCGGATGATTGAAAAAATAGAGAAGAACCCAGGATTCAGTAGTAAAATCGGTGTGAGAAATACATCTGAGTTTATATCAAGTAAACAATCAAAAAAATGAATGATTCAAATCATAACAGGAGTCAGAAGGAGTAGAATATGTTATCGTTATTATTTGCTATATGCATGATCTGGTTTATTGGAAAATTTTTTATATTTGGTGTAAAAGCATCCTGGGGAATCTTAAAGCTGCTCTGTACAGTTGTATTTTTCCCGGTGATTTTGATAGGAATGGTTGTTGGCGGACTGATTTATATTGCACTTCCATTGTTGATCATCGGCGGAATCATTGCACTTATATCATCTAACTCATAAAAATACGAGGAGGGAAGAAATTATGGGATATGATATAGAAAAAGAGAAACGAGAAGCGATTGAAGCAGGACAACGTGCGTTAAGTAGTCTTCGGACAGCAAAAGAGAACCTGAACAGTGCAAAGAATTGGGGCTTGGTGGATATGTTTGGAGGTGGATTCTTTTCTACGATGTTGAAACACTCCAAGATGGATCAGGCAAGACAAAATATGGAACAGGCGAAATATGATCTTCGTAATTTCAGTAGGGAATTAAATGATGTGAACGTGGCTTGTAATTTAAACATCAATACTGGAGACTTCTTATCCTTTGCAGATTATTTTTTTGATGGATTTGTTGTGGATTGGATGGTGCAGGATCGAATCAATAATGCTAGACATCAGGTGGAAGAAGCTATCCGCAGAACGGAATACATCATAAACCAGTTACAGCATATGTAAAGGAAAGAGGCAGTGAACCATAAATAGGTTCGCTGCCTTGTTTTTTCATACTTATTTCTGTTTCTTTTTTTCTTCTCTGAGCAATTCGATGTTTAGTCCCTGCTCTCCGGCTGTTTTATCAACCCAGAGATTCAGAGAATCTATTGCCAGAGAAATTTCATCCAGTTTGTTGCTGATAAAAGCAAAATCCTTGATCTCATCATCACTGATCTTACCGTCACGGGCAATCTGGATCAGACGTGTGGTAAGAGGATTAATCTCATTCAGACTGGCAATGGTTTCCAGGATTATATTGGACAAGTCAGAAACTTCGACTTCCGGGACATAACGGTGACCGATTTCGCATTTATGAGAGCAGTAATAATTGCAGAGATCTGGTCGCCCGTAAGCGTCTGCCATCTGGATAATATCATAAGGTGTAGGTTCCTGCATTTCATATTCAAATTTTTCAATTTTAGAATCAGAAACAGCAGTCATTTTTTCGCTGGCTTCTAATCTGGTAAGACCGGCTTCTTCCCGGCAAATCTGATAAATTGTTTTATTTTCTCTTGTAGATTGTTTCCCCATGAGAATAACCTCCCCGTATATCGCCGAACATGAGAATTATCAGGTGTTAAGTCCACATGCTGTGCGTGTATTTTCTTTATAGATTTTATTATACTTGAAGCATCAGTAAACAACAAGTGCATTGTTGATACGGAATTATGAAAGGAAGAAAAAACATGAGGAAAACTAGAAGTGATTGTAGAGTAGGAACATTTGAAAAGAAGCATGGTCTTCCACCGGGGACTATTAGAAACAAAAATGGAAGAGATACCAGAAGTGACAAAAAAATTGGCACCATTCGCAAAGAAGCAAAGTAGGAACATAATCATGGAAAAGAAAATAAGAAAAAGATATCATTCAGAAGAAGCTGTAAAAAAAGCGTTAAAAATTGAATCATTTCGAAATTTAACAAAGGATAAAGTGATGGAGTTTACATCTATGATTCCATATATGGAAAAGGAAGTGGCGCTTGAAATAATAAAGCAGTTCCCAGTATATGTAGAGTTTGTGGAATCAGCAATAGAAAATTATACACAGTTATGCAAAACAATTTTAGAAACAAATAAAGAAGAATATGAACAAGCAGTTCATGCACATCAGTATGTTCTTGAGACCTTCGCAAATCAGCTGGAACAAGAAAACTTAACAGAGGAGGAAAGAAGGGAATTTTCTGAAAAAATGATGGAAGAAGCTGATAAAATAACGGAATTATATTTACAGCAGCAGAAATTTCATGAGCGAGTGTTCAAGACGATTGGGGGAGTTGTAACATTAGCTTTGGGAGTGACGGTAACAATGTTAGGTTTAAAAGCAATTGGTAGCGATGAAGATTTACCTCAACTAGATGATGAGAATCAGAATGTTGCATAATAGCTTTATCTATAATTGAAAACAACAGGATGGAAAGGCTCAGGAAAAAGTATTCTGGGCCTTTTGTCTTAGAAGGATAGCAGTATAAAAGAGCAGGGATTTTTATACCCCACCTATTGATATACACTGTAACCATCAAAGAAGATTAAATCATAAAATTCAAAGAAATGGAGGAGTTGGCAATGAAAGGTTTTAACACTGGTGATGGTTACATGGGATTGGAGACTGTGAGAAAAAGTCTGTAACACTTTTTCTATGCGAACCCTACAAAAATATTAGAAGAATAACGTATGCAAAACTTCCTGTTTGCCAACTTGCCCTTTGAGAGAGGAAAAATCCTTTTCTCAAAGGGCTTTTTTGTTTATACGGATATTCGCAAACTTACAAGATAAAGCTAAAATTTCATATACTCTAAGCACAAGGAGGTTGAGGTTTATGAGCCAAACAGCACAGTGTCTAAGGCATATAAGCCACGAACCTGGTATACATTCTGCCAAATGGGAACAATGACGCAGGGTATCTGTAAATTAAAAAATAATGAAAAGAAGAATAAAAAAATACAACACGAAAGGATGCGTCAAGGTAATGCAAGAATTATCGTGATACATCCTTTTGTATTTGGATTGAGTATTTTTCTTTCCCTGCTTGTCAAAAGTAATGGATGGAATGTATAATATTGTTAATGATCCAGAGATATTTATTTTGGAAACAGCTTAATCAATTTGGAGGTATAAAATGAAAGCACATAAGTATTGGTCAATCGGAGCGTTAATTACTATGATTGGAACTTTTTATACTGGATATAAAGGATCCAAATCAGGTCATAGGTATTTTGCGTGTAGCACTCTTATATGTATGATCATGTCTATGTATACGGGACATAAAATGATTTCAGGTAATAAAAGAACAAGAAAACAGGTGGAAAATACAAAAGCGGAGGAATAGTAAATGTTAGAGTTAGGAAAAAAAGCACCGGACTTTGAATTGCCGGATCAGAATGGAGAAATGCATAAATTAAGCGATTATGCAGGAAAAAAAGTGATCTTATATTTTTATCCAAAGGATAATACACCAGGATGTACGAAGCAGGCATGTGGCTTTTCTGAGCGTTATCCACAGTTTACTGAGAAGGGAGCTGTTATTCTCGGAGTAAGCAAGGACTCTGTAGCGTCTCACAAGAGATTTGAAGAAAAATACGGACTGGCATTTACGCTATTAGCAGATCCGGAGCGTAAAGTTATTGAAGCATATGATGTCTGGAAAGAAAAGAAAAATTATGGAAAAGTATCTATGGGTGTAGTAAGAACTACATATCTTATTGATGAGCAGGGAATCATTATAAAGGCAAATGATAAAGTCAAGGCGGCAGATGATCCTGAAAATATGCTTAAGGAATTGGCATAATGAAGATTATTTTATCACCTGCAAAAAAGATGATTGTAGATACCGATAACTTAGCACCGGTTGAACTGCCTGTCTATATTGATAAGACAGCAGAAGTATTAAACTGGATGAAAAGCAAATCAAAAGAAGAACTGAAAGCTATCTGGAAATGTAATGACAAGATTGCAGAGCAGAACTTTAACAGATTGGAAAATATGGATCTTTATAACAGGCTTACTCCGGCTGTTTTAGCATATGAAGGGATTGCATTTCAATATATGGCACCATCTGTGTTTGAAATCCAGCAGTTTGAGTATTTGCAAAATCATTTAAGAATCTTGTCCGCGTTTTATGGCATTTTAAAACCAATGGATGGTGTGACTCCTTATCGTCTTGAAATGCAGGCAAAGGTTGGAATTGGAGATGCAAAAAATCTGTATGAGTACTGGGGAGAATTGTTATACCGATCAATAATCGATGACAGGAGGATTATCATTAATCTTGCATCAAAAGAATACTCAAAATGTATAGAAAAGTATCTGACATCACAGGACAGATATATTACGATTGTATTTTGTGAGTTATCCGGAGATAAATTGGTAACAAAAGGTACCTATGCCAAGATGGCTCGTGGTGAAATGGTCAGATTCATAGCGGAAAATAATATTGAAAATCCGGTGGAGATTCAGAAATTTGACAGACTCGGATATTCGTTTAGGTCTGATTTATCTTCAGATTCAGAATATGTATTTGAACGCAAAATAAAATAGTTATTCAGGTAAAAGATGCTCAGTTTGACAGTTTTTGTAATAATGAGAATTATTACTATTTTTATTGACAGCAGGATGAGGGTGGTATATAATCCTTATTAAGAACTAATCCTAATAAGGAGGACAAATGACAAGTAGGAGAAATACCATTCAAAAAGATCTCGTAAGAAATACCGTATACGAAATGAGAAGACACGTTACGGCAAATGAAGTGTATGAATTTATAAAAGAAGCATATCCAACAATTGGAAAAGGAACTGTATATAGAAATCTTGATATATTGGTAGAGGAAGGTGCATTAAGAAAGGTTGAAGTTCCGAATGGACCGAACCGATTTGATTTTACATTGAAAAATCATTACCATGTAAGATGTATAAAGTGCGGTGAAATTTTTGATGTGGATATGGATCAAATACCGGATTTACTGGAAAGAATTCATAACACTCATGGAATTGAATTTGTGGATTATGATATTTCATTTAAAGGCATTTGCCCGAAATGCAGGGAGAAGGTAAAGGAGGAACAGCATGGATAGGAAAGCAATGTATAAGTTGAGTTATGGACTGTTTATATTGACCGCTAAAGAAGCAGAAAAAGATAACGGATGCATCATTAATACAGCCATTCAGGCAGCTTCGGAACCAAACCAGTTAAGTATCTGTGTAAATAAGGCAAATTATACGCATGATATGATTCAAAGAACCGGAAAATTTACTGTATCAGTCTTAAGTCAGAAGGCACAATTTGAATTGTTCAAACATTTTGGCTTCCAATCAGGAAGAGATACCAATAAGTTTGAAGCCTTTGAGCAGTGTGCCAGGGGCACAAATGGTATTTATTATATTACAGAAGGTACAAATGCATACATTTCTGTGACAGTTACTAAAACAGAGGACTTGGGTTCACATACGATGTTTATCGGTGAGATAACCGATATGGAAGTTTTAAGCAATGTTCCTTCAGTAACATATGATTATTATCAGAATAATATTAAGCCTAAGCCACAGGAGGTTGGAAAAACAGAGGACGGTCAGACAATATGGCGTTGCAGAATTTGCGGATATGAATATGTAGGCGAGGAATTACCAGATGACTTTATATGTCCTTTGTGCAAGCACCCGGCATCAGATTTTGAAAAAGTAGTAAAGAAAACGGAGGTAAAAGAGATGGCAGCAAACAAATATGCAGGAACACAGACAGAGAAGAATTTACAGGAGGCATTTGCAGGGGAATCACAGGCAAGAAATAAGTATACCTATTTTGCTTCTGTAGCGAAAAAGGAAGGTTACGAGCAGATGTCAGCATTGTTTTTAAAGACTGCAGATAATGAGAAAGAACATGCAAAGATGTGGTTCAAGGAATTAGCAGGAATTGGTGATACAAAGGAAAACCTGGTGGCAGCGGCAGAAGGCGAAAATTATGAGTGGACAGATATGTATGATGGCTTTGCTAAAACAGCTGAGGAAGAAGGATTCCCTGAGCTTGCAGCAAAATTCAGGGCAGTAGGTGAGATTGAGAAGCACCATGAGGAAAGATATCGTGCACTTCTTAAGAATATTGAAACTTCACAGGTATTTGAAAAGAGCGAAGTTAAGGTATGGGAATGCCGTAACTGCGGACATATTGTGGTAGGAACTAAGGCGCCTGAAGTATGTCCGGTATGTAATCATCCACAGAGCTATTTTGAAGTACATGAAGAGAATTATTAAGGAGATGAGATTATTACGAAGAAGAAAGTGATTAATTCAAAAAAAGCAGTAATGATAGGCTGTGGCTTTGTTGGTTCTGCATCGGTATTTGCTCTGATGCAGAGTGGCTTGTTTACAGAGATTAAGTGATAATTCTTTTGAAATGAAGCTATGGGAGATTATCCCAAGACAAAAACAGGTTTTTGATTGGAAAACGTGTAAAAATGTCGCAGTTTTTTTGCAAAGATTGTAGATTATAAATCTTCTTTTACAAGCGATAATAATCTGATGAAAACAATGATCATCAGGTGCTTCAAAACATCTTTCCAATTTGGTGCAGGCAGATATTATTGAACCAGTATCCGGTCACGGAAAAGGAAAATATAAATTCAAGAAGTAGTTTAGGTATTGTAAAATTTCCACTCGATGAGTGGAAAATTTGCTTATCCAATGCGTCGTAAAACCCCTTGCTTCAGCTATGGGGATATAAGACGCGTCCATCGAATTTACGCAAGTAATTGAAGATGGACAAAATAACAATTGTGTTAATTGATAAAACATTGTATAATACAAACATGAACACAACATATAAATCAAACAATAATGTCGTCTATTCCTGTAAATACCATGTAGTATGGTGCCCCAAATATAGACGAAAAGTATTAACGAACGGTGTAGATGTCCGGCTGAAGGAGCTGCTCACAGAGTATGCTGCAAATCTTTCTGTAGACATTCTGGAAATGGAGATCATGCCGGATCATGTTCATATGCTGCTGGAAGTAGATCCTCAGTTTGGAATCCACAAAGCTGTAAAATCGTTCAAAGGCTATACGTCCAGAATTTTAAGACAGGAATTTCCCCATCTCAAAACGAAAATGCCGACGCTCTGGACAAACAGCTATTTTGTATCTACCGTTGGCGGTGCCCCGCTGGAAGCAGTAAAACAGTATATCGAAAACCAGAAAACATCGCAGAGACAAAAGGATAAGATGGGCTAATGCAAAAAGGGATCAAATTCAGGATCTACCCGAACAGAGAACAGAAAAACTTCATCCACCAGACGCTGGGATGCTGCCGGCTGATCTACAACCGGGGACTTGCCATGCGCAAGGAAAGCTATGAAGAAGGGAAGAAGATTGGATATATCCAGACTTCCGCCATGCTGACCGAACTGAAAAGACAGGAGGAGTTTGCTTTTTTGAAAGCAGCAGATTCCATTGCCTTACAGCAGTCTCTGCGGGATCTCGACCGGAGCTTTGTGAATTTCTTTCAAAAACGTGCTTCCTATCCAACCTTCAAGAGCAAACATAACCGGTTCCAGTCATACAGAACGGTCAATCAAAAAGATAATATCCGTATTGTGGGAAGATATATCAAACTTCCGAAACTTGGATTTGTCAAAATACGCCAGTCGATGGAAGTGGGAAAAATTAATCACGTAACCATTGAGTACACACCGGCCGGAAAATATTTTGCAGTCTTAAATATTGATTTCGAACCGGAACCACGCCCAAATGCTGGAGGAACGATTGGAATTGATGTCGGAATCAAAGCATTCTATTCTGACAGCAATGGAAATACGGTATCAAATCCCAGATATCTGGAACGCTCCATGCGAAAACTCATAAGAGAACAGCGCAGACTTTCCCGGAAGCAGAAAGATTCCCATAACCGCGGGAAGCAGCGGCTCAGGGTAGCCAGAGTGCATGAGAAAATAGCCAATCAGCGGAATGATTTCCTGCAGAAACAGTCAACGATGCTGGTGCGCGAAAACCAAACCATCTGTATCGAGGATCTGAACGTGAAGGGAATGATCCGGAACCATAAACTGGCAAAATCCATAGCAAGTGTTTCCTGGGCAAAGTTTTTCAAAATGCTGGAATATAAAGCCAGCTGGTATGGAAATGAAATTCAAAGAGTACCAACGATGTATCCGAGCAGTCAAACCTGCAGCTCTTGCGGCTACAGAAATCCACGGATAAAAAATCTGAGCATTCGTATCTGGGAGTGCCCGAAATGCCATGCAGTTCATGACCGGGATACGAATGCAGGCATTAATATTCTGAAAAAAGCACTGCAGATGCAGTCTGCATAAAGATGAAAAGCTGTACCGTAGGGCATACGGGAACAGGATAAACATAGCTTGTGGACACTGTGTAAGACATTGCAGTACCGTAAGGTATTCGTCAATGCAGTGGTGGAAGAAACAAGAATCCCCCTGCTTTAGCTGTGGGGAGTGTCAAGTCTGCGTCTCAAATACGCTGCTTCTTTTTCATACTCTGTAATGGAAAACCAAGGAAAATCTCTTTTTACCTCTCTCATAGCGCTGCCTCCTGTGCATTACGATACAATCGGTTGATTCTTCCTGATTGCGGAAATGATTTTTCAGACACGCTCTGGCTTCTCTTCGGAAAAAGAAAGTAATAGCCACCAAAAATATCGGAAAAACTTTGTGAAAAAATAGAATTGTGTTTTGCAAGGGTTCCATGTAAAATAGCGGGCAGGAGGAGAAAGAGAGAAAAGGAGATTCTTAATCTTATGGGAACAAATGAAAAGAATATGACTGCGGGATCCCCCGGAAAACTGATCATAACGTTTGCCATACCATTGATGCTCGGAAATATTTTCCAGCAGTTTTATACGATGGCGGACACCATGATTGTTGGCCGGGTGGTAGGAGTAGAAGCGTTGGCGGCAGTAGGCGCCGGAGACTGGCTGGTCTGGCTGGTGCTGGGCATCATGACAGGTATCACACAGGGCTTTTCGATTCTTGTATCGCAGTACTATGGAGCAGGGGAAAAGGAAAATCTGAAATGTGCGGTGGCGAAAAGCTATATTATGACAGCATTACTGTCTGTGATTGTACTCGCGGTAAGTGAAGGAGCAGTTTATCACGTTCTTTTATTTTTGCAGACACCGGATAATGTTATTGATCTGACGATGCTATATTTGCGGCTGATTTTTGCGGGAGTCCCGATTATAGCTGCCTATAATATCTTTGCGGCGATCCTGAGGGCACTTGGAAACAGCAGATCTCCACTGATTGCAATGACAGTGGCAGCAGTGATCAATGTGGGACTTGACCTGCTGTTTGTGGCAGTTTTTGGCTGGGGCGTAGCCGGAGCAGCCGTGGCGACTGTTATTGCACAGGGATTTTCAGCCTTGTACTGTCTGCTTGTATTACGGAAAATCAGGGATATCCGACTGGAAAAGGAGGATTTTTACAGGCAACCGTCTATGAGTCTGCGGCTTTTGAAGCTGGGTACTCCTCTTGCCATACAGAACGTGATCATTTCTGTGGGAGGACTTACGGTGCAGTATGTGATCAATGGCTTTGGCTTTCTGTTTGTAGCCGGATTTACGGCAACGAACAAGCTGTATGGAATTTTGGAGATGGCGGCCGTTTCCTATGGATATGCGATTACAACGTATGTAGGGCAGAATCTTGGCGCAAAGAAATATCAGAGAATCCGAAAAGGTGTGCGCAGCGGTACGTATATGGCAGTGCTCACTTCTGTTTTCATTTCCGGTATGATGGTGCTGATTGGGCGTAATATATTGTCTCTGTTTGTATCCGGTGAACCGGAGCAGATCCGACAGGTATTAGATATTGCATATAAGTATTTGTTTATCATGGCTGTCTTTTTGTGGATACTGTATTTGCTGCATGTGTATCGTTCCGCGATCCAGGGGCTGGGCAATACTTTGATTCCGCTTGCCAGCGGCATTGCAGAATTTGTGATGCGTGTCAGCGTTGCGCTGCTGCTGCCGAAATGGATCGGCGAAGAGGGAATATACTATGCCGAGATCTGTGCATGGAGCAGTGCGGCTGTTTTACTGATCATAAGCTATATGATTCTGATACGAAAATATAAAGATGCTAAAACGTCAGAAAGCTGATGCAGTCTCGCCTGCAAGAGGATTTTAGATCTCTTACCCCGCTTAAAGCATAAGTAAGAAATAATACAAAAAAAGCAGTGCTGCAGAACGCAAACTACAGGAAACAGATGGGAAGGCGTACCCGAGGTACGACAAAAATCTGTCATGCGGTAATTTGCGCTCTGTGGGACTGCTTTTTTGCATGATTCTTGGAGTTTTGGGGAATTACGACAAGAAATAACCAAAAATTTCAATAACTAATCCAAAAATATTCTATTTTTTTTTAGGCCTCTTGTGATTATAATGAATTCATCAGCTAGGAACGAAGCGAATCTAGCAAAATCACCAAACGGGAGGAATGAAAATGAAAAGAAAAGCATTAGCAGCAATTATGGCAGTAGCTATGGCAGTATCCATGGCTGGTTGTGGAGGATCCACATCAGAGTCTAAAGATTCTACCCAGAAAACAGAAACAGCAGATTCTACGGCATCAACGGGCGGAAGCGTAGAAAACAAGGACAAACCTCTGTGCTGGTTCAACCGTCAGCCATCCAGCAGTGCTACCGGCGAACTGGACAAAGATGCTCTGAACTTCAACGGAAATACTTATTATGTAGGTTTCGATGCAAATCAGGGTGCTGAGCTGCAGGGACAGATGGTTCTGGATTACATCAAGAAAAACGCAGACACGATCGACAGAAACGGTGACGGCGTAATCGGATATGTTCTGGCAATCGGTGATATCGGACATAACGATTCTATCGCTCGTACACGTGGTGTTCGTTCCGCACTTGGAACAGGTGTAGATGCAGACGGCGGAGTAGATTCTACACCGGCCGGAACAAACGTAGACGGAAAAGCAAAGGTTGTGCAGGATGCAACTCTGGATGTAGACGGAAAAACATATACCATCCGTGAGCTGGCTTCTCAGGAAATGAAAAACTCAGCAGGTGCAACATGGGATGCTGCAACAGCTGGTAACGCGATCGGAACATGGACAGCTTCCTTCGGTGATCAGATCGATGTTGTAGTTTCCAACAACGATGGTATGGGAATGTCAATGTTCAATGCATGGGCAAAAGACAACAAAGTTCCTACCTTCGGTTATGATGCAAACAGCGATGCTGTAGCAGCAATCGGTGAAGGATATGGCGGAACAATTTCTCAGCATGCAGACGTTCAGGCTTACCTGACACTGAGAGTTCTGCGTAACGCACTGGACGGTGTAGATATCAATACCGGTATCGGTACAGCAGATGAAGCCGGCAACTGCCTGACAGAGGGTGAAGATTACAGATACAGCGAAGAAGAGAGATCTTACTACGCATTAAATATTGCTGTAACAGCCGATAACTACAACGATTTCACAGATTCTACAAAAGTTTACGACAAGGTTGCAAAACAGCTGGATGAAAGCAAGAGCCCATCCAAAAAAGTATGGCTGAATATCTACAACGCATCGGATAACTTCCTGAGCTCTACCTATCAGCCTCTGCTGGAGAAATATGATGATCTGCTGAACCTGAAGGTAGATTACATCGGTGGAGACGGACAGACAGAGTCCAATATCACAAACCGTCTTGGAAACCCGAGCGAGTATGATGCTTTTGCAATTAACATGGTTAAGACCGATAATGCAGCAGCATATACATCACTTCTCTCCAAATAATTTAGAGACAGAATAAAAGTGTAAATGGCAACGATTCAGAGCCATGCGAAATCGAGATGAGGTTTCTGAATCGTTACCGTAAATGAATGAAATTATAGAGGGGTGTCAGCAATGATACCCTTCTTTACTAAGAAAAGGAAGCGCAGCTATGACAGAAGATAAGAATAAATATATCTTATCGATTAACGGCATGAGCAAATCGTTCGGTAGAAATAAGGTTCTGAAACATATCAGCATGAATGTCAAACCTGGAACCATTATGGGACTGATGGGTGAAAACGGTGCCGGAAAATCGACAATGATGAAATGCCTCTTTGGAACCTATCAGAAAGATGAAGGAACCATCGTACTGGACGGAAAAGAAGTGAATTTCTCCGGTCCGAAGGATGCACTGGAAAACGGAGTGGCAATGGTACACCAGGAGTTGAACCAGTGTCTTGAAAGAAGTGTTGTAGATAACATGTTCCTTGGAAGATACCCAAAGAATTCCGTTGGAGTGATCGACGAAGGAAGAATGAAAAAAGAAACATCAGACCTGTTCAGAAAGCTGGGAATTACAGTTGATCTGACGCAGCCAATGAAGAAAATGTCTGTATCTCAGAGGCAGATGTGTGAGATCGCAAAAGCGATTTCCTATCATTCCAAAGTCATTGTACTGGATGAACCTACATCATCCCTGACTGCACCGGAGGTTGAAAAGCTCTTTAAGATGATGCGTCAGCTGAAGGCACAGGGAATTGCCCTGATCTACATTTCACATAAAATGGATGAAATATTTGAAATCTGCGATGAAATATCCGTATTGCGAGACGGAAGCCTGGTCATGACCAAGCCAAGTAAAGAAACGGATATGAACGAACTGATCGCCGCCATGGTTGGACGTTCTCTGGACAACAGATTTCCGCCTGTAGACAATACACCGGGAGAAACGATTCTCTCCGTACAGAATATATCAACAAAATATGCACCGAAACTGCAGAATATTTCTTTTGATATTAAAAAAGGAGAAATTTTCGGATTCTATGGTCTGGTCGGTGCCGGTCGTACCGAACTTCTGGAGACCATCTTCGGAATTCGTACAAGAGCAGAAGGAAATATCGTATATGACGGAAAGGTACTGAACTTCTCCTCCCCGAAGGATGCCATGGATCACGGATTTGCTCTGATTACAGAGGAAAGAAAAGCCAATGGTCTGTTCCTGAAGGGCAATATTACATTCAATACTACCATTGCGAATATGAAGCATTATAAGAGCGGAATCGCATTATCACATGACAAGATGGTGCGTGCAACGGCTGAAGAAATCAAGATCATGCATACAAAATGTATGGGACCGGATGATATGATCGCCAACCTTTCCGGTGGTAATCAGCAGAAGGTTATCTTTGGTAAATGGCTGGAACGTTCACCGAGCGTATTCATGATGGATGACCCGACACGAGGAATTGATGTTGGAGCAAAATATGAAATCTATGAACTGATTATCAATATGGCGAAACAGGGAAAAACAATCATCGTTGTTTCTTCCGAAATGCCGGAGATTCTTGGTATTACCAACCGAATCGGTGTTATGTCTAACGGACGTCTGGCCGGAATCGTAAATACCAAAGAAACAAACCAGGAAGAATTATTGAGACTCAGTGCTAAATACCTGTAACAGGAGGAAAATTGGAAATGGCAGAAAACAGCGTTATTATTTCGTCGGAAGAAGAAGCAAAGCTTTTGAAGCCGATCGATGAATATGTGGAAGAAATCCAGAAAAAAATCGATGCATTACGTGCAGACGGCTTTGACAAAGTGAGCGATCTGAAAAAACAGATCGCGATCGCAAAAGAAAACAAGAACTTATCCGCAACACAGAGAGATAAGATCATTGAAAACAGCAAAAAAGAGCTGGAAAATGCAAAAAAAGTAGAAGCAGACAACAAAGAAGAAATCAAAAAGCTGATCGCAGAGGCAGAAAGCTATCTGGCTGCGCATTACAAAAAGGATTATTACGACGTAGTAAACAAAAGCTGCAAAGCTGCAAAAGCAGAAGAAAACAGCAGATATGAGAAGATCAAAGCAGATCTGAAGAGCGAGCATCAGAAAAAGGTTGCTTCTCTGAAGGATGCAGAAGAGATCAAGGCTGAGAAATATGTGCTCAAAAATAAATTGTTTGATGCACAGATGGCTCACGAATCGAAGCTTCAGGAGATCAAGGACAGAAGACATGAAGCATTCATGCATAAATATCACCTGATCGACCTGTTGCGGGCTTCCAAATTTACATTCCCGCAGCAGAGAATACAGAAACTGGAAAATTACAGATATACTTTCGATTTATCTCAGTTCCTGTACAAAAACGGTCTGTATATCGTAATCATTCTGATCTTCATCGCACTGTGTATCATCACACCGATCGTCAAAAATACACAGCTGCTGACTGTTACCAACATCCTGAATATCTTACAGCAGGCATCCCCGCGTATGTTCCTTGCACTTGGTGTTGCCGGTCTGATCCTGTTAACAGGTACCGACCTTTCCGTAGGACGTATGGTTGGTATGGGTATGGTTACAGCAACCATCATCATGCATAACGGAATCAATACAGGTGCCGTATTCGGACATGTATTTGACTTCTCCGCTATGCCTGCTACAGCGAAAGCACTGTTTGCACTGTTAATGTGTGTAATCCTTACGACAGCATTTGCCATGATTGCCGGATTCTTCATGGCGAGATTCAAAATGCATCCGTTTATCTCTACCATGGCGAACATGCTGATCATCTTCGGTCTGGTTACCTATGCGACCAAGGGTGTATCCTTCGGTGCGATTGATTCTGCCATCCCGAATACCTTCATTCCGCAGATCGGAAAATTCCCGACCATCATTCTGTGGGCTGTTGCAGCAGTTGCCATTGTATGGTTTATCTGGAACAAAACAACGTTTGGCAAAAACCTGTATGCGGTAGGCGGAAACCCGGAAGCGGCAGCAGTATCCGGTATCTCTGTATTTAAAGTAACAATGGGAGCATTTATGCTGGCAGGTATCCTGTATGGCTTCGGTTCCTGGCTGGAATGTAACCGTATGGTTGGTTCCGGTAGTGCAGCTTACGGACAGGGATGGGATATGGATGCCATCGCAGCCTGCGTAGTTGGTGGTGTATCCTTTACCGGTGGTATCGGTAAGATCTCCGGAGTTGTAACCGGTGTACTGATCTTTACCTCCCTGACATATGCCCTGACGATTCTGGGTATTGATACCAACCTTCAGTTCATCTTCGAAGGTATCATTATTCTGGCAGCCGTAACACTTGACTGTCTGAAATATGTACAGAAAAAATAATGAGACATTCATAAAGATACCAGGAGTGCAAAGCACGTAGCAATCTGGTATCAAAGGGGTCAGAAAAACTTTTGATTCCAACATCTTCATAAACAGATAGAATATAAGACAGCCCGGTCGTCCGATGGATGACCAGGGCGGTCTTTTGTTCTGTTCTGGCAAAATTTGTAACTATTCAGAGCCATGCGAAATGGAAGAAAAATCGCGAATCATGTTTACATGAATGAGCTATTTTTCTGGAATTTCATATGGCGAGAAGCAACATCGAGATGCAGCGTAAGCGGAATCGAGATGGGGCTCTGAATAATTACAAAATTTTTGTAACTATTCATTCAGCAGAGAGCAATCTTCTGCTATAATAAAGGAACAATAATATGCTCCGCAAAACAGGAGGATAAGAATGGAACAATATAAAGTGATTCTTGTCGATGATGAAGTAGAGGTCATCGATGTTATGAAAAAAAAGATCCGCTGGAATGATCTGGGATTTGACGTAGTGGGAAGTGCCACCAACGGCGTGAAGGCTCTGGAGCTGGTAGAAAAGCTTCAGCCTGATGTGGTGCTGACGGACATTAAGATGCCTTATATGGATGGACTGGAGCTGGCAAGAAAGCTGAACCAGGACTATCCCAATATTTACATTATGCTTTGCACCGGTTTTGATGAATTCGAATATGCAAAAGAGGCCGTCCATCTGGAAATTAAGGAATATATGCTGAAACCCATCAGCGCCACCGAGCTGTCAGAAAGCCTGATGAAGCTGAAAGCCACACTGGACAGGGAACGGGAAGAAAAGTTAAATGTAAAAAAACTGGAAGACTATTTCCAGGAGGTATTACCAAAGCTGCAGTCCAATTTCTTCATTTCCCTGATTGAAGGAAGAGTCAGAGAAGAGGACTATGAACGATTCCTTTTGGATTATCAGGTGGATATGAAGGGACCTTTGTTTTGCTGTATTATCTTTCATACCTCGGAAAATGATGTGCCGGATGGGATGAATCCCTTATTATTATCCATGTCTGTGGAACGGGAGATCAAACAGCGGCTGATGGAGAACTGTAATTGCCAGGAATTCATCTATATGGGTAATACCATTCTGATTATGGAACTCCATTCAGAAGATGAGATAGCTCAATTGACGGACAAGTGTGACCGGTTCTGCCGCTGGGCATGGAGAATTATGGGGGCGGCGGTTACCGCAGGGGTCGGAACCGTCTGCAACAATCTGTACGATATCAGTATTTCCTACGAGGGAGCCAGAGAGGCGGTATCCTACCGTGTCCTGTACGGAACGAAACGAGCCATCAATATCGCAGAGATCGTTCCCAAAGAGTCAAAAAAGGCGGTTCCCTTAGAAGAAACAAAGATGCAGGAGCTGTTTCGTGCCATCCATGTAGGGGATCAGGAAAAGATCCGGAAAGAAGCCATCAAAGAGACAGAAAAGCTCCATAAGAATGCAGCCACCATCAGCCAGTACAATCTGGCCACCATGGAGATTGTCAGCGGCTTTTTCAAATTTTGTGCCAATAATTCCATGGATTTCAATGAAATTTCCGGAAATGTACAGAATCTTTACGAAAGAGTGACTCAGCTGGATGAAAGCTCTATGACAAACTGGATCATCAATATGTCTATGGCGATCAGCGAAAAACTGAGAAGTACCAGAAACAGTACCTCCAGACGGATCATCACCGATGCGCAGAACATCGTAAAAGACAGATATATGGAACCGGCGCTCTCGCTGGATGATGTGTGCGCAGATCTTGGGGTGTCCAATTCTTACTTTTCGTCCATCTTTAAAAAGGAGACCGGTCAGTCCTTTGTCTCCTATCTTACCGATTACCGAATGGACCGGGCAGAAGAAATGGTGCTGAACACCGATGAAAAAAGCTATAAGATCGCAGAAAAAGTAGGATATCAGGATGCGAACTACTTCAGCTATGTATTCAAAAAGAAATTCGGTGTTTCCCCTTCCAAATACAGAGCTTCCGGAAAATAAAAAGACGGAAAGCAGAAAGAGCAAGCACAGAAAGACTCCGAGAGTACATCAGGCAGAAAAGAGGGAACAGGTGAAAGGGAAAATACATGAAAGATAGAAAAAGAAATCCGGATTCCCGGAAGAATATCGCACTTAACATACAGTCGATCATCCTGTCTGTCCTTATGGCGATTTCACTGGTTACGATCATTGTAATGGGATTGCTGCTTTACCATCGATTCAAGCTGGCTCTGGAAAAAACAGCGGTAGACAACACGGAAGCTACCGTGGAGGCTACCGTAGACCGGTTAAATGCAGATCTGCTGGATATCCGGCAGATCCTGAACGGGGCAAACTACAACGTAGTCCAGCAGTTTGATATATCCAGCCGGGAATTCTCGGAGCAGTTCAGTCTGCTCTATGAGACCAATTCCGATAAGATTCAGAGCCTGGCTTTGTATGACCCAAAAGGAAATCTGATTGCATCGGAGCCGGTGGCGGCAGAAAAGAAAAATGTGAAGGTGCAGACGCAGGAATGGTATAAAAATGCGGAAGATGCCATTGAAAATATACACTTTTCCACACCGCATATCCAGGAGCTGTTTGAGGACGGCTCTTATCGGTACCAATGGGTCGTTTCCCTGAGCAGGTATGTAGATGTCAACAAGGGAGAGACACCGGAAACCGGTATTCTTTTACTGGATATGAAATATTCTGTGATCAGGGACGTGATGAAGCAGATCAATGACTGTTCCGGCGGAATCTACTATTATCTGATCAGTCAGGACGGAGAGATGATCTATCATCCCCGGGGAACGGAATTAAACCGTGGATTATTTGAAGAAAACAGTCTGGAAACGGCAAAATACGAGGACGGAACCTACGAGATCCATTCCAACAGTCAGAATGAGACCGTGATCGTCGGCAGCGTAGCCTATACAGGCTGGAAAATGATCGGTGTTGTGCCGGAGAGTGTGCAGGCGGCAAACTACAAGAACTTCCGTTACTATGTATTTGCTACTGTTCTGGTTCTTATGGTCATGCTTTTGGAGGGAAACCAGCTGGTTTCCCGGAAGATATCCAAACCGATCCGGGAGCTGGATGCTTCCGTCAAGGCCCACGAGGCAGGAGGAAAACCGGATATCTATATCGGCGGCTCCTCGGAGATCCGCCATCTGGGACATTCTGTGCAGAAGTCCTATGAACAGATCGAAAAACTGATGGACGAGATCATCCGGCAGCAAAATGAACGAAGAAAAAGTGAACTGGATGCCCTGCAAAGCCAGATCAACCCCCATTTTCTGTATAATACACTGGAATCCATCACGTGGATGGTGGAAGCCCAGGAAAATGAAGCAGCGGTTCGTATGATTTCTGAACTGGCAAAATTACTTCGTGTCAGTCTATCCCGCGGTAAGACCATCATTCCCATTAAGGATGAGCTGCAGCACAGCAGAAGCTATATGAATATCCAGCTGGCCCGGTACAAAGAGCGGTTTAAAACAGAATTCCGAATCGAGGAAGAGATCGAAAACTGCTGCATCGTAAAGCTGGTGATCCAGCCCATCCTGGAAAATGCCATCTATTATGGCGTTGGCAATATGGATGAGGATGATGGCGGCATGATCATCGTCAGCGGAAAAAAGAAAGACGAGGACATTCTGATCACCATCGAAGACAATGGGATGGGCATGCGGGAAGAAGTCCTGGAAAATATTCTGACGGATAACAGCAAGGTTCCGAAGCATGGTTCCGGTGTGGGCGTAATCAATGTGCATTCCAGAATCCGGCTGATGTTTGGCGAAGAATACGGACTTTCCATAGAAAGCGAACCGGACGAAGGAACAAGGGTTACGATCCGTATTCCGGCAATCCCATATACACCGGAAAACGCAGAAGCATTGGAATTACAAAAATACATACAGAGGAGACCGGGCGGATGAAAAAGAACAGAATGAAATTTCTTATAATTGAGTTTCTTTTGCTGCTGCTGGCAGTATTCTTTGTATGGAAGATTTTCGATCAGAACGTAGCAGAGCCCCGGATTGCGGTGATTCTTCCGGAGTCCGGTGACAAACGCTGGGATGCCCTGATCAAGGGAATGAAGCAGGCTGCGGCAGAGAACAACGTTCATATGATCATCTGCAATACGGAAGAGATCGACGGGCCGGAGGCGGAAAGAGAATTTATCAGGGAACAGAAGGACAACGATATTGATGGCTTTATCATATATCCGGCACCCGGTCATGAGACGGAAAATATGCTGAAAAAAGAGTGTGGAAAGAAACCGTATCTGCTGATTGCAGATGGTCTGGCGGTAAAAGAAGGGGAAACTGCCAGTCCCACGATCCAGCCGGATTACCGGGAGATCGGAAGATGGCTGGGAGAACGGCTGAGAACAAAAAAGCAGAAGATCGGAATTATCGCCGACTGGAAAATGTCCGAGGCTGTACAGGCGGAGATTTGTGGATTGAACGAGGCGCTGGAAGGCAGCGAAAGCAAGATCAGCTGGTGTATTTACCGGAGAAAAGAACAGGACATTGTGGAGCGGATGAAGAAGGAAACAGAGGCGGATGCTCTTGTCATCCTGGATGCAGGAATATTGGAAGAGTTTGGAGAGCAGGCAGAAAATGGAACATACGAGGGCGCGGAGCTCTATGGAGTGGGTTACAGTCTGAAGACAATTGCACTTCTGGATAACGGAAACATTCAGGGGCTGGCTGTGCCGGACGGATATGAAATCGGCTATAAAAGTGTGGAAGAAATAACCAAAAGGATCGAGCACAGGTCTTATAAAATGCAAGGATATATAACCGAATATCAGGTACTTGGCAAGGAAAATTTCTCTATGGACGAAGATTTAGAAAGGTTTTTATATTCCTATGAATAAAAAGAAAAGAAGGGTGGCAGTATTATTATCTGCCACGATAGGGAGTGCGGTGCTTGTGCTGTCGGGGTGTTCCGGCAAGTCGGACCAGACAGAGAAAACCCTGCGGGTCGGAGTGATAACCTACACTCAGGATGATCCTTTTATCAATGGATTGACGGATGAACTGAAGGCGCAGCTGAAAGCCATGGAAAACAAAGAACGAAGGATTATCGTATCGACAAAAAGCGGAAACGACGATCAGCAGGAACAGAACGAAAAGGTGGAAGAGATGATTGATGCCGGCTGTGATGTGCTCTGTATCAATCTTGTGGACCGGACAGCTCCGTCCCGGATCATCCGAATGGCAAGGAATGAAGACATTCCTGTGATCTTTTTTAACAGGGAACCGGTAAGGGAAGACCTGATGCAGTGGGAAAAGCTGTATTATGTGGGCTGTGATGCAGAACAGTCCGGGATTATGCAGGGCGAGATTGCAGAAGAATACATCAAGAGCCATCCGGAAGTCGATAAAAATCAGGATGGAAAGATCCAATACGTGCTTCTGGAAGGAGAAGCAGGCCATCAGGATGCCATCAGCAGAACAGAGTATTCCGTAAAGACACTGATGAAGAATGATGTTATACTGGAAAAGCTAAGCTATCAGTTAGCGGACTGGAACCGGGGACAGGCGGAAAACCGCATGAACCGTCTGATCAGCCAGTACGGAAAAAAGATTGAACTTGTTATGTCCAACAACGATGAGATGGCACTTGGGGCTGTGGAGGCCTATCGGAAAGCAGGCTATGTCCGTGAAGAATGGCCGGTGATCTTCGGAATTGATGGCCTGGAAGAGGCTCTGGAAGCCGTAAAGGCAGGAGAGATGCAGGGCAGCATCCTAAATGACAGAGTGGATCAGGCAAAGAAAATGGCGAAAATGGCAGTGGAGCTGTTCGAGGGAGAGGAATTTGACCAGGAAAGCCTGAAAGAAGGCCGGTATTATTTTTCAGAATATCAGAAGGTAGACGGCAGCAACATCGATGAGTACCTGAACGCAGAAGAGACGATTTCCCACTCCGGAATGTAAGCAGGAAGACTGCGTTTGCAGGCAGAAAGAGTAAGTAAAGACGTGTCTTTATTTTAAACCAATCAAGCAAGCAGCGAAGCGGATTGCGAATATCCGCCTGACAGAATGAGGAAAAACAGATGGAACATACATGGACCAAAGATTTTTATCAGGAGACAGATCCGGCGAAACGGCAGCAGATCTTAAAAGAACATATCGGAGAGGAGGAAGCCTGGGAAGAAGAATACCGGGCTCGGCTCTGGACGGTCCGATACGGACAACGCAGGCTCCAGAAGGATGAATTTGTCAAATGCCTGATGGAACTGAAGTATCTGGCGGAAGGAACCTCCCTGGATCTGGGAGGCGACAGAAGAAAGACGGGAGCCCGGATTCTCTCCACGTTGTGCCTGGCGGAAGCCATGCAGTCAGATGAGGGATACCAGAAAATTCTTGCAGATGAACTGTACAATGTATTCCTGAAATTTATTCAGGTCAGCAGAGGAGGCAGAGGATTTACCTCTCTGGTATTCGGCATGGGACAATTGTCCGAAGAAGGAATCGCGAAAAAAATCGCCGAACAGATCAGTGTGATCGCGTTCAAGGCACCACGCCTGCTTCACATGGAAAAAGAATTCACCCTGCTCCGGGAAGCCGCCCTCCGGGCATATCGGCAGGAGTATCCGAACAGGGAGCATTTTCTGAATAAATATTGAGGTTATTGCAGTAATGTCTGAAAAGTGACCGGGCGGAAAGAGAAAGGAGAATAAAATGGAATACAGAAAATTTGACAATGTTATAGTAGCAAGGATTGACAAAGACGAGGAAATATTGGAGCAGCTGAGGGTAATTGCCATAAAGGAGAATATAAAGCTTGCCAGTGTCCAGGCTCTTGGAGCGATCAATGATTTCACAGTCGGAGTATACAAGACAGACGAAAAGAAATATTATTCAAACAGCTTCCAGGGGTATTATGAAATTACATCACTGACAGGTACAATCAATACAATGGATGGAGAATACTATGCACATCTTCATATGAGTGCCGGAAATCAGAAGGGCGAGGTGTTTGGAGGACATCTGAACAGAGCGATTGTCAGTGCAACCTGTGAGCTGGTCATCACGGTAATTGACGGAAGAGTGGACAGAGTTCATGATGAGGAAACCGGACTTAATATTTTTAAGTTTAACTGAAGCTGCAAAGCAGCTATTCGGTTATGAGCAAGTAGCGAAGCGGATTGCGAATATCCGCTTGACTTAAAAGCCTGAGAGGAAATAGTGAGAAGCAACATCGGGATGCAGCGTAAGCGAAATCGAGATGTGATCTGAAGAGATAATACAATTTACGAAAAAGTGGATTTTCCACATAAATACCTGAACTGGAGGTGTAGGGGCTATGATAAAAGAACATTATTCGATCCTGTTTTGCAGCTTAACGGGTAATACAAAGAAGCTGGCTGATGCAATCTATGAAACGTTGCCAAAGGACAAATGCGATTATTTTGGCACAAACGATTCGCAGGTACCGCAATCCGACGTATGCTATATCGGATTTTGGACGGACAAAGGGAATGCAGACCAAAAGACATTAGAATTGCTGTCGAAATTAAAAAATAAAAAGATTTTTCTGTTTGGAACAGCTGGATTTGGCGGAAGTGATGCCTATTTTGAAAAGATTCTCGGACAAGTCAAACAGTCGATCGATGCAAGCAATACGGTCATCGGTGAGTATATGTGCCAGGGAAAGATGCCGCAGTCTGTGCGTGAACGGTATGTGAAAATGAAAGAAAACCCGGAACATCCGGCCAATCTTGATCTGCTGATTCAAAATTTTGACCGTGCTTTGTCACACCCGGACAGCGAAGATTTGGAAAGACTGAAAAAGTCATTATGAGATAGAAAAGTATGTTGTGCTTGATAAAAATAATCAGATAAGAGCAAAATTCGCGAAATGATTGCAATGGATCGTCAAATGGAATAGAATGGAGAGAAAAAAGAAAGGTGTGGAAAAGGCAGGGCTGGCAAAGCATATCCGGCAGATGAGGTCATGCAGAAGTAAAAACAATGAAAACTACAACAAAACAAACTCATTTATACAGTAACACGGATCTTCGCAAGCTTTTAATTCCGATCATCATTGAACAGTTACTTTCTTCCCTGATGGGAACTGTCGACACGATGATGGTCAGCAATGTCGGGTCTGCCGCAATTTCGGCAGTCTCGTTGGTGGATTCCATTAATATCTTAGTCATTCAGGCGCTTTCTGCGCTGGCGGCAGGAGGAGCGATTCTCTGTTCGCAGTATATTGGAAGCGAAAAACGGGATGGAGCAATCCGTTCGGCACAACAGGTGCTTTTTGTTATGACAGTTTTGTCCGTCGCATTATCCGCGGGCTGCCTGATTTTCCGTGTTCCGCTGCTGCGTGTGATTTTCGGGGCAGTGGAAGCGGATGTTATGAAAAATTCACAGGTGTATTTCCTGTTTACGCTGCTGTCATTCCCGTTTATCGGTCTTTACGATGCGGGCGCATCCATTCTGCGGGCGCAGAACAACAGCCGCAGTCCGATGGTGATTTCGGTGATTTCCAACTTTATGAACATCGGCGGAAATGCCATTCTTATTTTCGGCTTCCATATGGGTGTCGAAGGAGCCGCGATTTCGACTTTAATTTCGCGTATTTTCTGTGCGGTTGTCGTACTGTGGAAGCTTCGGGATGAAAGCAGACCGATTTTTGTGAAGCAGTATCTTTCCATTCGGCCGGACTTTGGTTTGATCAAAAAAATACTGTTCATCGGTATTCCATCGGGAATCGAGAACAGTATGTTCCAGTTTGGAAAGCTGGCGATTCAGTCCACTGTGTCCACACTTGGCACGGTTGCCATTGCCGCGCAGGCGATGACGAACATCCTTGAGAACCTGAACGGTGTCGCTGCGATTGGTGTCGGCATCGGACTGATGACGGTAGTCGGTCAGTGTCTCGGCGCGGGCCGGAAGGATGAAGCAATCTACTATATTAAAAAACTGTGCTGGCTGTCAGAAGTGGTTATCGTTGCAAGCTGTCTGCTGGTATTTGTGCTGACAAAACCGATTACGATAATCGGCGGTATGGAGGCAGAGAGTGCAAAGCTCTGCATGCAGATGATGATCTTTATCACGATTGTAAAGCCACTCTGCTGGGTCATGGCGTTTGTCCCGGGATACGGCATGCGGGCTGCCGGGGATGTAAAATTCTCCATGATCACGTCCTGCTGTACGATGTGGCTGTGCCGTGTGAGTCTCTGCATTTATCTGTGCCGCGTATGGGGATTCGGCCCGATCGCCGTCTGGATCGGCATGGCGGCAGACTGGAGCCTGCGGTCCATTCTCTTTACCATCCGGTTCAAATCAGGAAAATGGCTGAATCATCATTTGATAGAAGAAAAGAAACAGGAGAGCTAAACATCTTCTTCCGGTAAAAAGGAAAGCGCATATGCAAGAGAGTCGTTGAGATGAGATTTTTGACCGCGGCTGGAAGCCGTACCGGATCAATCACCTGAGCTGGTGGAAAGAGGAGCTTGCATCCGAAGAAGAGATGGAAGAGGGACGGAACAATCTTGCAGCACATGACAATCGGAATGTAGATGAAAAGAAAATCCTTTTGTATGAACAGATCATTCGGGTTGTGTAGAAACAGGAAGAAAAAACTGGATTTTTCCAGTACCGGATGATAAGATAAAACTGTGTTTCGGGATGGCTTAAACATATGGAGGTGCAGGATGGAACCAATTTATTTGTCAATCCAGCAGAAAGAAACTGGCAGCCGCATCAAATCCCTTCTTCGTGAAAGCGGATACACCGTGAGAGACATTCAGAATGCCATGGGTTTTGAAAATCCACAGGCGGTCTATAAATGGATTTCCGGCAAGTGCCTGCCAAGTCTGGACAACTTTCTCATTTTAAGCAGATTATTAAACACAAGCATCGAAGATATCCTCGTCATTGACGGGGATATTCCTCGTTTCCGAAGCAAATACAGAGAAATCCGAGAAAGATTAAACCGCTGGTATAATGACAAAATCGTTATTTTGTGATACAGTGAAGAAAAAGCAGAAAAAGAACCGGTTAAAAAGGTTTTGGAAAGGAAAAACAGATGTCAGCAGGAATACGTTTTGGCTACCGCAATTTAGAACATACCCCAGAAGCAACGTTTGTCGTCAAACAGCGTGGCTTTGTTTTGATATGTTCAATTGAGAAAAGCGACAGAACGGATTCTGTGGAATATGATACGGGAGGATCAAATTAGATGACCGCATCAGACAACTGGATACGAACGAAGAGGAGCCGCTTATCTTATGTTGAACACATGGGATAGGTGGCTTTTTCTATTAAATTTTTATATCAGAACAAATTGAGAAGGGAGAAACCCGGAATGGATCAGATCAAAATCAAAGGAAAAGTAAATACAGCCATCTGCTATGCCAGGGTCGTAGAGGAGGAAGCCATCGAGCAGATCCGCCGCATGTGCGATTATCCGATGACGGAAGG
Source organism: Blautia sp. AF19-1 (assembly GCF_003479155.1). Taxonomy (NCBI): domain Bacteria; kingdom Bacillati; phylum Bacillota; class Clostridia; order Lachnospirales; family Lachnospiraceae; genus Blautia; species Blautia sp. AF19-1. The sequence goes on along the minus strand of NZ_QUGQ01000008.1, from coordinate 58,039 downwards.
CTCGCGGATCCGCATCATGCCGGATGTGCATGCGGGAAAAGGATGTACGATCGGAACAACGATGACTATCCGTGACAAGGCAGTGCCGAACGTCGTTGGCGTGGACATCGGGTGCGGCATGTACACCGTAAATCTTGGAAGAGCCGAACTTGATTTTGCAAAAATCGACGAGGCGGCACATGTTATCCCGTCTGGCATGAATGTCTGGGAGGGGAGACAGGAACGTTTTGACCTGATGACACTTGCCTGCAGCCGGGAATTAAAAGACACAAAACGCCTGGAGCGGTCGCTTGGAACCTTAGGCGGCGGCAACCATTTTATCGAGATCGATGAAGCCGCCGACGGCACAAAATATCTCGTCATCCATTCCGGCTCGCGGAATCTCGGAAAACAGGTGGCAGAGTATTACCAGAATCTGGCAGTGCGGCTGGACCGCGGTTATGACGAGTACCTGGAAAAACGCGAGGAGCTCATACGCACCTACAAAGAGCAGGGCCGCAGAAAGAAAATCCAGGAGGCGTTAAAACAGCTGCAGTGGAAACCGGACGAAGCGCAGATGCCGGAGGATCTCTGCTATCTGACCGGAAAATATCTGGAAGCCTATCTGCACGACGTGGAGATCTGCCAGCAGTTTGCACGCCGGAACCGGGAAAAAATGGCGGAAATCCTGCTGGAACGAACCGGCCTTACAGGCACCGATGCGTTCCACACGATTCATAACTATATCGACACAAACGAGATGATACTCCGAAAAGGCGCAATCGCAGCGCACAAAGGAGAACGAGTGCTGATTCCGATCAATATGCGCGACGGCAGTATTCTCGCCGTCGGAAAAGGAAATCCGGAGTGGAACGATTCTGCCCCGCACGGAGCCGGACGGCTGATGTCGCGCAAAAAAGCGAAGGAAACCCTGGCACTGGAGGAATACCGGAAGAGCATGGAGGGAATCTATACGACTTCCGTCAACGAACATACCCTGGACGAGGCGCCGATGGCGTACAAATCACTGGATGACATTCTCGATATAGTCCGTGCATCGGTCGATGTCGTGGAGGTGCTGCGTCCCGTTTACAATTTCAAAGCATCAGAATAGAGGCGGAGGAAACCAGTAAAATTCCTCCGCAAGAAGGAGGAAGAAAAAAATGATGGCAATTCCGTCAATTGATATGGAAGCAACAGGAAGAAACATTACAAGACTGCGGCAGCAGGCAGGCCTTACCGTCCGCGACCTGCAGGAAATTTTCGGTTTCACCACCCCGCAGGCAATCTACAAGTGGCAGCACGGCACCGCCATGCCGGCAATCGACAACCTGGTCGTGCTGGCAGCGGTACTGAATGTGTCGATCGATGAGATCGTGATTGTGGAGACAAGAGAGCTTGTGCTTGCGAGTGCATAAACCTGAGAACGTATTTTACGCAACTTTAACACAATCTTCCCTCAATTTCATGTAGAATAAAAAGCACAGATTCCGTAGCTTTTCTACAAACCGCAGCAGCCGGCTTATGGTAGCAGAAGCACTCGGTGAGGCAGAAACAGCAGGCTGGATCGGGTTGGCTCCGTTGACTTTATATGTGCAAACTGATAAGATACTCATAAGTATGTTCTTAGGGGTATCTTATTTTTGTATTTCAAAAAGAAAAGGGGAAATTAAATAATGACAAAAAAGAAAATCATTGGCCTTTGCATCGGCGCTGTCGTTCTTGCCGTGGCTGCGGCCGGTGTGAAGGAAGGCAGCTGGCTGATGAAGCATCGCCGGATGCAGAATGAGTTTACGCATGAGATGAATGCATTCACGACCAAAACAAACGCTGAGCTGATCCAGCCGACGATTGTTGCGGAGGATGATATCTACGGCTGGTTTTTCCATGAGGAAGATGACGGGCTGTACATGAATCTCTATTACCGGATCAAAAACGAGTCCAATCAGCACGAAATTGCATCCAGTGAATTTCCTGTGAAGATCAAAAAGGAGCTTCTTGCGGATGATAAAGTGTGGAGCAGAACGACGGGGACCGCGAAAAATCAGGTTCACGCGGAATACCTGGAAGGAGAAGATGACATGACGGTTTCGTTTGACGTCTATTACCAGTGTGAGGGTTCCTGCGGGGAATATTTTGCGGATATTACCGTGACGGATAGTGAGACCGGAAAGCTCTACTACAGCAGTGAAGCAGAAAATGAAGCGGCAGAATAGGAGGAGCGATGGCCGAAAAACAAAGCAAAAATAAATGGCACACACCGGCGGAGCGGATTATGATGCTGGGATTTGCGGCGGTAATCCTGCTGGGAACGATTCTTCTTTGCCTGCCGGTTTCTGCGGCGGACGGGAAAAGCGTTTACTGGCTCGACGCCCTGTTTACCGCAACGACATCTGTCTGCGTGACGGGCCTTGTCACCGTTCCGACGGCGACGACATGGAGTACCTTTGGAAAAATTGTGATCCTCGGGTTGATTCAGTTCGGAGGTCTTGGCATCATGGCGTGCCTGACGATGGTGTTTCTGATCCTGCGCCGGAAAATCAGTCTGCAGAGCCGGAAATTAATTCAGGATACCTATAATCTGCCGGTTTTAAAGGGCAGTGTGGGCATCGTGCGCCGGCTTCTGATTGGAACAGCAACCGTAGAGATTGCGGGGGCGGTTCTGTATAGCTTCTGGTTTGTGCCGGAGTATGGCTTCTGGAAGGGAATCGGCTACAGTATTTTTCACGCCGTTTCCGCTTTCTGTAATGCGGGAATCGATCTCGTTGGCGAAGCCTCTTTTGCTCCGTTTGTAACGAACCCGCTGATAAACTTTACGACGATGGGACTGATTCTTTTGAGCGGTCTTGGTTTTCCCGTCTGGTGGGAAGTTATGGAGCGGGTGCAGGAGCTTGTGAAGGGAAAACGGCCCCGTAAAAATTTTGTGCGAGGATTCACGCTTCATACGAAACTGGTTTTAACGACAACCATGATTCTGGTGTTCGGTGGAGCACTGCTGATTCTTGCACTGGACTGGAATCACGCGCCATCACTTGGCAGCCTGAAACCGGCGCAGAAGGTCATGGCGGCTTTTTTTCAGTCCGTGACGACAAGAACGGCAGGTTTTGAGACGATCCCGCAGGCTGATTTCTCGGACAGCTCTGCAATGGTAAGTATGGTTCTCATGTTCATCGGTGGCTCCCCGATGGGAACGGCAGGTGGTGTTAAGACGACAACGGTTGCCATTCTGGTTGTGCTGGTTGCCTCCTATATTCGCGGAGACTCAGATACGGTGGCCTGGGGGCGGAAAGTGATGGAAGAAAATATCCGTACCGCTGTCGTCATTTTCTTTTTTGTACTGACGACAGTCTTTACTGCCACCGTGCTGCTGATTTCCGTAACCGGAAGCCCGCTGCTGGATTGTACGTATGAAATTATTTCTGCGGTTGCAACGGTGGGCCTCACCCGTTCCCTGACGCCGACGCTTCCTTTTATGGGAAAGGTGATTGTTATTCTGGTTATGTTTATGGGAAGAATCGGGCCGGTGACGCTGGCTGTCGCACTGCGCCGCAGAACAGGAAGAAAAGATGTCGATATTCAGAGACCGGAGCAGCGGATTCTGATTGGATAGTTGGGAAAATAAAAAACAGGACAGATTTCAGAAAACGAGGAAAAGAAATGAGTAAACAGTATGCAGTCATTGGACTTGGAAAGTTTGGTTTTTCTGTAGCAACGACACTTGCGCAGGCAGGAAAAGAAGTGCTTGCCGTTGATAAAGACGCTGAGCCGGTACAGGAAATTGCCGATCTTGTTACCTATGCGGCGCGCGCGGACATCACCGACAGCCGTGTTTTTGCATCGCTTGGCATCAGCAACATGGATGTCGTGATCGTCGGCATCTCTGAAAATATGGAGTCGAGCATCCTCGCCACCCTGCAGGCAAAAGAGGCGGGCGTGCCGCTCGTCATCGCAAAGGGCATGAGCCAGATGCATGCCAATATTTTGAAAAAAGTCGGCGCGGACCGCGTCGTGATGGCGGAGAGTGAGACGGGCATCCGCCTCGGAAAAAGCCTGATTTCCGGTGGCTTCCAGGACTTCTTCATGCTGTCGGATTCGTTCTCCATGGTAGAGCTTCCCGTGCCGGAAGAGTGGACGGGGCATAACCTCGAGGAGCTGGATCTGCGGAAGAAATACAGTATCAACGTAATCGCCGTCAAGGACGGGGAAGACATCCGTGTCACGGTCAATCCGAAGACGCTGCTCCGCGCAGAGGAAGTGCTGATTCTGATCGGCGAAAACAAAGAACTTGCCAAATTGATGAAAAACAGGAAATGAGGGGACCATTCATGATTACAAGCAGCAGCAATGCACAGGTAAAAAACATTATTGCGCTGAACAAAAAAGCAAAAGAACGCCGGGAGCAGGACGTTTTCGTGGCGGAGGGCTGGAAAATGTTCCAGGAAGCGCCGCGGGAATGGCTGAAAAAAGTATATGTGTCTGAGAGCGGCAGCAAAATGCATGAAATGCCGTCCGACGGGACAGAATACGAAGTAGTGGACGACCGCGTGTTCCAGTCCATGTGCGACACGAAGACGCCGCAGGGTGTTTTAAGTGTGATCCGCATGCCGCATTACACCGAAGAGGAGGTGATGGACAACGGAAAGACACCGCTTCTGATGGTACTTGAGGATCTGCAGGACCCTGGAAATGTTGGAACAATCATCCGCACCGCAGAGGGCGCAGGAGTCACCGGCATCATCATGAGCCGCGGTACCGCGGATATCTTCAATCCGAAAACGATCCGTTCGACGATGGGCTCGATCTACCGTATGCCGTTTCTGATCGTCGACGATGCGGTCGGATTTGTAAAAGGCTTAAAAGCGCGGAAGATCTGTACGTACGCGGCACATCTGCATGGCGTGCATTCCTACCGCGAGGAGGATTACACAAAAGGAACGGCATTCCTGATCGGAAATGAGGGAAACGGCCTGACTGATGCAATGGCAGAGGCCGCCGAGTGCCTGATCCGTATTCCGATGGAAGGAAAAGTGGAGTCGTTAAACGCAGCGATTGCATCCGCCGTTCTCATGTATGAGGCACACGGCCAGCGCGCATAAAAGAAAGAGCGTTACCGGTTTTCTTACATTTCTCTTAACCTGCCGGAAACCTACTCGACAGAACCGGTATTTTGAGCTAAAATAGAAAGAGCAGAGTCCGGGCTGAATTTCTGTCAGTCCGGTAAAACTGTAATATTTGCCAGAAAAGCAAAAGCTGTTTTGGGAGGAAGGAAAAATGAGTGAGAAAAAAAACATCAGTAAAAAGGAGCTCCGAAGAAGAAAGCGGAAGCGTGCGCTGATGATCAAAACAGGAATTCTATGTGTTCTGCTTGTCATCTTCGGCATTGGAATCTGGGCTTTGGCCGGAGGAACAGAAAAAATCCAGCAGAAAGCACAGGAAAAAGAGGATCAGAAAACAGCAGAGGTGGACGGTTCCGTATCGTCGGACAGCACGGGAAGTGCTGAAGCGCCGACAACGAAAGCACAGATTATGGCGGAAGCCGATGCACTTGCGCAGACATACGATTACGATGGAGCCATTGAAAAGCTCCAGAGCGTAGAGGGCGCAGCGACCGACGCGGATATCATCACAAAAGTAGCAGAGTACACCAGCACGAGAGATGCCTGTGTGCGCGTCAACGTCAACGAAGTAACCCACATTTTCTATCATTCTCTTGTAGTCGATCCGCAGAAAGCGTTCTATCAGGACAACGCACAGACCGCAGGCTTCTGCCAGTGGATGACCACCGTGGATGAGTTCAACGCGATCACCCAGCAGATGTACGACAGAGGATATGTCATGGTTTCGATCAACGATCTCGTGAAAAAGACCGTAGATGATGACGGAACCGTTCATTACGAGGAAGGGGACATTTACCTGCCGGAGGGCAAGAAAGCATTCGTTCTTTCTCTGGATGACCTTTCCTATTACCACTCTTACGACGGACGCGGCATTGCCAGCAAGATGGTAGTCGGCGACGACGGAAAACCGACCTGCGAATACATTCAGGATGACGGAACTGTTGTGACCGGTGCTTACGACTGCATCCCGCTGATGGATCAGTTTATCGAAGCGCATCCGGATGCCGTATACCACAATGCGCGCGGAACCGTAGCACTGACCGGCTACGATGGAATCCTTGGATACCGCACCGACGGTGATTACAAGACGAGAGAAGATCTGACGGATGATCAGGTAGCATGGCTTGATGCACACCCGGATTTCGACTGGGATAAAGAGTGCGAGGAGGCGAAAAAAGTAGCCGATGCGATCAAAGCAGACGGCTGGACATTCGCAAGCCATACCTGGGGCCATATCCGTGTCGGCGACAAACCGATCGAGACGATCCAGGCGGATACCGAGAAATGGCTGACGTATGTTGCACCGCTCATCGGCGGAAGCGATATCATCATCTTTGCACATGGACAGGATCTTTCCGACTGGCACGATTACACGATGGACAATGAGAAGTTTGCTTACTTAAAGAGTCAGGGCTTCAACATCTACTGCAACGTAGATTCCTCCCAGTATTTCGTTCAGGTAAGAGACAATTACCTGCGTATGGGACGAAGAAACCTGGATGGATACCGTCTGTACCAGAACCTCTACGGAGGCGGCGAGGACAGAACAAGCGATCTGTTTGATTCTGCCTCTGTTATTGATCCGCAGCGTCCGACAGATCCATCTCTTTACAATTTAGGTTAAAGAATTTTGAAAATGAAAAAGATCTCACAGAACTTTCTATTATTTATAGAAGAAAGTCTGTGGGATCTTTTTTTCAGCAGGGCGAACCGTTTACAGATATTTTTCTACGAGCGGAAACGGCAGAGGCCCGAGACGGAGCAGTTTTTCATGGAAACCGATCAATGAGAATGAGTCACCTTCCTGTTCCCGCACTTCCGAGAGGAGCTGCGAAAACGAGAGCGATCCGACACAGTATTTCAGATAGTTCGCCGGTGTCTCGAGAATATACTGATATAAAGAGGTAGCGGCCGACGCATCCGTGATGCCGAACTGCGCCAGAAAGGCTGACGCATCCGAGAGGAGCCATCCCTGGCTGTGGATTCCGAGATCCAGCAGCGAGCAGAGGGTAAGATGCACCGAGCGGTTCAGATACCAGAGACGGCAGAGCGCCTGCGTGTTTGCATCGAGATTACGTGCGGCGTAGCGGCAGGCATATGATTCAACGTAGGTTGCCCATCCTTCCACATAACCCGACGGCGCGTAGAGATGGCGGATCAGAAGCGGGTCGGAGCGCGAGAACGAGACGGTCTGGTACAGATGGCCGGGAAAGCCCTCGTGGGCAAGTGTGGAATACAGTTCGATGCCGGTCATCTCATCCGCGGGATTCAGGTAAATGGAGTTGGGTGAATTGATATCGGCGGGCGGTGTGAGATAAAAGGCGGGGCTTAAAAAATCCTTGAGGGAGTCATCCACGGTCTTTACTTCGTATGCGATACCCGAAAGAACGGGAAAATCTTCAGAAACGGCATTCTGCAGATCGGCAAGCATTTCCTCCGGCGTGGAGAACGGCAGCACGAGCGCCTGCTCGGAGAGGGAGAGCGACGGATTCTGATCGAGAATGATCTGCATTTCGGCACACTGGTCCGCAAGCTGCTGTGTTAAAAGGCGGGTCAGCTCCTCCGGTGAAGCGTCAACACCGACGCGGCTGCGGAGAAGATACGCATAGTAGGAAAGTCCGTCTTCCTGCCGGGAAAGACCGCCGGCGTTCTGCGTTCCTTTGCCGCGGAGTGAAGAAAGCGCATCGGAAAGAGAGCGGTAGGCGGGAAAAACACAGGAGGTAAGGAGTTTTTCATGCGTCTGCAGACAGAGATTCCTTTCCGCCTCAGAAAACAGTGAAGACGCCTGCAGTTTATTCTGAAAAACGGTGTGGAGCAGATGGCTTTCCGGTGTATCCGCGTCGGCGAGAAAAGCACTGCACTGGCGGATAATGCCATCGACCGCAAGGTCATTCTGAAACATGCCCTGCCGGGATTTTTCCTGCTCGAGTGCGATGAGGTCGGAGAAATAGCGCGGTAGATCCTGCAGGAGATGGAGGTAGTCGGCGATATCCTGCTGTGTGCGGAACGGGTACTCCGCGAGCAGAATGGGAAGCTGTGCCTGAATCCCGAGCGACGGACCGAGCGGTTCCGCAAGAAGGCTGGTGCTGCCCGGCATTTTCTCGCAGTCCAGCTCGTAGAGCAGAAGATCGAGCGTGATCTGATTTTCCGCGGAGAGGCGGTTTCGATGAAAGGATGTGAGCGTTGTTTCCACACTCTGCAGCAGGGCATCATACGAGGTGCGGTAAGGGATGGAAACCGTGCCGAACGAGGCGGTGCCGGGGGCAATTCCGCGGGAAGCCGGATCAGCGAGGGTATAGTGGAGCGTGATGGCAGAAGAGGTTACCTCGGAGTGGAACCGTTCCTCCACATACGCGGAAAACCGGCGGTTCTCACCAGGGGAAAAGAACGGGGAAAAATACCAGAACAGCAGGGCGAAAAGAAGTCCGCCGCACAGAAGCAGAGGGAACAGGATGCGGCGGTGCAGAGAAGCTGGTTTCATAGAATAGGCTCCGGTGCGGACAGTTATCATAAAGTATGTAAAAAATGCTGATTTTATGCGCTTTTTCCGTGGCCTTTCATTTGACTTTCCAAAACGGCTTTGCTATAATCAGTAACGAATGAAATAAGGGACTTTTCAGTGCGGAACGGATTTGAAAAAGAATCCGCGAAGATAAAAGGGAATCAGGTGGAAATCCTGAGCGATCCGGTCACTGTAAGCAGGGAGTGTTAGCTGCAGAAATGCCATTGTGCGAAACGCATGAGAAGGCGCGGCTGCCGTGAAGATCTGCGAGTCAGGAAACCTGCTGGAAAGGTTAGTGAATCGCTTCCGATGAAAGCATATATTCATGGAAAGATGTACGAAGCAAAATCGGACATCTGCTTTTTTGTCGCCATGCGTCCGAAAAAGAGCTTCGGTGGAGAAACTCTTTTGCAGAAAAAGCAGATGTCTGTTTGTCTTTTCGCAGAAAAAATGTGTCCTCAAAAACAAGATTACTTGCAGGGAGACATCATTGACGGGGACAGGCACCGCCCAGCTGCCTGAAAAAGTCAGACGGAATCCGGAGCAGATGCGCGAAGGATATCCGAAGAAAAGGAGAAGTTATGAAAGGAAATTCAAGCAAATTTCTGGCACTGCTGCTGTCGGCGTCCATGATCATGAGCCCGACTGCCAGCGTATTAGCAGATACGCAGGAAAAAGCAGCACAGACAGAAAGCAGCGCAGCCGCAGAGGAAGCGCTGCAGAGCGAAGAAACAGCAGAGACGGCAGAACCGGAAACAACACCGGCAGAAACCGAGAGCAGTGAAAGCACTGCAGAGACTCCGGCAGAAGAGCCGACGGAAACACCGGTTGCGCCTGCAGAGGATCAGACACCGGCAGGATCTGACGAGACCGAGACACCATCTGCAGATGAGGATGCTTCGGAAGATACTGCAGAGGACACTGCAAAAGACGGTGAAGAGACTGCCGATACCACAGAAAAAGAGCCGGAAGCAGCAGATGAGACTTCCCAGGATGCTAAAAAAGAAACACCGGCAAAAGAAGAAACCAAAGATGCTGTAAAAGAGAATACCAGTCCGGCGGCAGAACAGCCGAAAACGGAAGTAAAAGAAACAACCAAAAATGAGGCATCCAATACAGCCGAGGAGAAAGAAACAAAAGCAGCGGAAGCAGCAAAACCGGCAGATGGTGAGTATGAGACTTCTGCAGAAGCAACCGGAAGCATGTTCCGTGTGATTTCTTCCAGACTCATCGTAAAAGATGGAAAACTGAAAGCATCCATTCTGCTGAGTGGAACCGGCTATGATTACCTGTATACGGGAACAGCAGCAGAAGCTGCCGCAGCAGATGAAAAGAGCTGGATTGCTCCGACAGGAAGCGAAACCTATACGGATACGAAGACCGGTGCAGAAAAGACCGGATATCGTTTTGAAATTCCGGTGGAAGAGCTTGACAAACAGATGGATGTTGCCGTTCGCTCAGCCAAGAAAAAAACATGGGCTGATAAAACTGTTACGATCCACAGCACCGCTGCAATCCCGACCGTAACCCCGGAACCGACCGAGCCCCCGGCCCCGAGTGAAACACCAGGCGATGATTCTTCCGAGACACCAGTCAGCGTAGAAGCACCTGTTGTAAAGGACAACGGTCAAGCATTCAAAATGTTCCTCATCTCTGAGGCAACCATGATCAACAAGGGCGACAAACTTGTTCTTACCCTGAAAACAAACAACACATCGTTTGATAAACTGTATTTTGGAAATAATGATGACCTTGCAAAAGCACCGGTTATTCAGGGAATGCAGGAAGCAAACGACGGTTTTTCCTTTGCGTTTGAAGTAGATGCTGACAAAGCCGGCACAACCGTTCCGATTGTTCTTGGAAAGAAAGACGGAACCTGGTATACGAAACAGCAGCTTTACTTTGTGATTCCGGGAACGAAAACACCAGATGTTACACCAACCCCGGAACCGACCGTAACCCCGGAACCGACTGAGATCCCGGCACCAACCGCAACGCCGACCCCGGAGCCATCTAAAGTTCCAAATGGCATTTACAGCGGAACCGCCGAGACGGGTGCTCAGATGTTCAAAGTAGTGGCTGTGGAGCTGACCGTAAAAGATGGTGATATGAAAGCTAAGATCACCTTAAGCGGTGTTGCTTATGACTACCTGTATATGGGAACTCCGGAAGAGGCAGCTGCTGCAGATAAGAGCGCATGGATCGCGGGCATCGGAACAGCGGATTATACGACCGATGACGGACAGACCAAAACCGGAATGCAGTATGAAATCCCGGTAGCAGCACTTGATCAGCCGCTTACCGTTGCATCCCATTCTGAAAAACGGGACAAATGGTATGCAAGAACCATCACCATCGCATCAGCAAGTCTGAAAAAGACCTCAGATCTTCCGGCAGATGAGACAAACAAAATTGCAGACGGTATCTACGAAGCAACTGCTGAGACTGGTGCAGCAATGTTTAAAGTAGTCAAAGTAAAACTGACTGCAAAAGATGGAAAAATGACAGCACTTATCACCTTAAGCGGAGTAGGTTACAATTACCTGTATCTGGGAACAGCAGCAGATGCAGCAGCAGATAAGAGTGCATGGATTGCATCCAAAGGAAAAGGTGAGTACACCTTAAACGGCGAGACAAAAACAGGACTGCAGTTTGAAATTCCGGTAGAAGCACTGGATCAGGGCCTGGCAGTGGCAGCTCACGCAGTAAAGAGCGGCAAATGGTTTGACAGAACCATCACGATCGCATCCTCCAGCCTGAAAAAGACCGGAGATCTGCCGTCGGATGATTCCAACGATCCGAAACCAACCATTGTTCCGACCAAGACCCCAACCGTATCTCCATCTGAGACACCGGTTGTAAAACCGACCAGCACCCCGACTCCGGCACCGACCCAGAAACCGGCCGATACCAAACCGGAGCAGGAATCCAAATATGAGTCTGACTTAAGCGGCGGCACATCCAAAGTAGACAGTGCAACCACACTGGCAGATGGCGTTTACACACCAGACGGATTCTCCTTCTCCGGCGGATCCGGAAAGGTAACCATCTCCTGCAGCAAGATTACTGTAACGAACGGACAGGCTTATGCAACGATCGCATTCAGCAGTCCGTACTACGGATATGTAAAAGCAAACGGAAATAAATACATGGCAAATGTCAGCGGCGGAAGCAGCATCTTCACCATTCCGGTTGAGCTGAACAAGAACAATACCATCATCGGTATGACCACCAGAATGTCCGTTGCCCATGAGATTTCCTACAACATCTTCATCTCCCTGGCAGCAGCAAAGAAGGGCGGCAGCACTTCTTCCAGCACAGGATTTGTAAAAGCAGACGGAACAATCTCCACGATCAGCACCGATAACTCCAAGCTGGATACCACCGCTCCGGAGATCATGGGACTGGAATACAAAGCAGAGACAAAACTTGCTTACGCAGAGTACTTCAAGATGTATCATTACGACGAAGGCATCACCCTGCTGGAGATCGATATGACAAAAGATACCGAGCGTGATCCGGAGAAACAGACCGAGGACGACAAGAAAGCAGAAGATACCAATACCGCAGCAGCAGAGGATACCGCAGCAGCAACCGACGAGGAAGAAGCGGCAGCAGCATCCGATTCCAAAAAAACCAGCACTGAGAAAGCGAAAGATCTGACCGAAAAGACAAAAGAGCTGTACGAAGGCAATGTTGTCAAATATCTGATCGTTCCGAAAGATGTTGAGATTCCGGCAGGACTGGACAAAGATATGATCGTGATCCAGCTTCCGGTTGAGAAAACATACGTAGCATCTGAGGATGCCCTGAAACTTCTCGATGAGCAGTTAGACGCAGCAGAGAGCATCAAAGCAGTCGGCATGGAGCAGAAAGACTGCCAGATCGAAAACATTGCAAAAGCAATGGAAAACAAAAAAATCTCCTTCGACGGAGCATTCGATGATCTGGACTACAAAGCTCTGGTAAAAGACGAAATCGATTTTGCAATTCTTCCGTCTGAGTTCCTTCCGGGAAATGCAAAAGATGAGGAAGATGCTGATGCAGCCGACGAGACCGCAGATACCAAAGCTGAGGATCAGAAGGACGATAAAGACGATAAGACAACGGATGAGAAAGCAGACGAAGACAAGACTCCGGAAGAACTTCTGAAAGAGGAAAATGAGCGTCTGTCCGACACCGCAGAGCGTCTGGCAACCCTGACCATTCCGATGCTGGTTGACCGTTCCGCAGACGAGAAGACCGATCTTGCGAAAGCAGAGTGGCTGAAAGTCTACGGCGTGATCTTCGGATGCGAGGATCAGGCAAACGAGCTGTTCCAGCAGATGGTAAAGGCAGAAGAGAATAAATAAGTACAATAATTTGCAGCAAAAAATGAGAAAGGGCTGCTGCCGTATGGCAGCGGCTTTTTCTTTAAGAAAGGAATATCAAATGACAGGAAAAAACGAAAGAAAGCTGAAAAAATGGGCTGCACTTTTTCTTGCAGCAGCGATGTCACTGACGGCCTGCGGCAGCACCGCATCAACGGGAAGCAGCACATCGTCCGCGTCGGGCACTTCGGCAGTTTCTGAGAGCAGCACATCCACAGCATCCGCAGCAGACGTTTCCGAAAGCCAGACGGAGAGCACATCCGTCTCGGAAAGTACGGCTGAAAGTGAAAGCACCTCCGAAGCCACTGCTGCGAGCAGCACCTCCGGGAGTGATACCGCATCCGCGGATGGTTTCGCAACGACAGACGATGTCAGCGACGCACCGGACATCACCGGAATCACCATCGAGAGCAAGATGGTCCTGAATTACGCCGAGTGCTTTAACGTATACTACTGCACAGACGGCTATAAACTGATCGATGTCAAAGACGGCGCGCAGTATCTGCTCGTCCCGGACGGAAAAGAGGCGCCGGATGACCTCGATTCCGACGTAATTGTAATCCATCAGCCGCTGGAACGCATCTACATGGCAGCAACCTCTCCGATGGCGCTGTTCGATGCCATCGACTCCCTCGATACGATTCGTCTCTCCGGTGAAACCGCAGACAACTGGTACGTACAGGATGCCGTTGACGCGATGAATGCCGGAACGATGATCTTCGCCGGAAAATACAGTGAGCCGGATTACGAACTTCTGGTCAGTGAGAACTGTGATCTGGCCATTGAATCCACGATGATCCTCCATTCCCCGAAGGTACAGGAGATGATCGAGATGCTCGATATTCCGGTCTTCATCGACCGTTCCAGCTACGAATCCCAGCCTCTTGGCAGAACCGAATGGATCAAACTCTACGGTGCCATGCTGGACAAAGAGGAGGAGGCAGCCGACTTCTTTGCAAATCAGGCAAGTGTTGTGGAAAATCTGAAGAATTTCCAGAATACCGAAAAAACGGTCGCTTTCTTCTATATTAATACGAGCGGAGCTGCCGTTGTGCGGAACCCGGAGGACTATATTTCCAACATGATCGAGCTTGGCGGTGCGCGCAACGCCTTCCGTGATCTCCAGGACGACAGCGGAAAAACATCCGTGCCGATCACGATGGAGCAGTTCTACGATACGGCCGAAGATGCGGACTATCTGATCTACAACGCAAGCATCGATTCCACCGTCAAAACCCTGGACGACCTGCTGGCAAAGGATTCCATGTTTGCCGATTACAAAGCAGTCAAAGAGGGCAACGTCTGGACAACCGAGAAATCCATGTATCAGGCAACCGATAAAATTGCACAGTTTACCAACGACATTAACCTTCTGGTAACGGGCGGCGATCCGGATCAGATGGTATTCTTAAGAAAATTATCCTGATGGAGGAACGTATGTCAGAGAAAAAAAATATGACAGGAAAAGAGAACAGTTTCCATATGGAAAACTTCCGGCGCCGTTCGCGGTATGCCGCTGTGTTCCTGGTGCTGATTCTGGCGTTCGCCGCCATCACCGTGTTGAATATCAATTCCGGAAACGTAAATATTTCGATTCCGGAAATTTTCCGGATTCTGCTGCGGCGGACCGGAGAGGGGAAAGCGTACAATATTATCTGGAAAATCCGCCTTCCGCGTATTCTGATGGCGGCAATCCTAGGCGGTGCTCTGTCCCTGTCGGGCTTCCTTTTACAGACTTTCTTTGAAAACCCGATTGCCGGTCCGTTTGTTCTTGGAATTTCCTCGGGAGCCAAAATGGTCGTGGCGCTGACCATGATCTTTTATCTGGAGTGGGCGCGCAATATCACATCTTACACGATGATTGTTGCAGCATTCTTAGGATCCCTTCTCTCCGTCGGCTTCATTCTGCTGATGTCCCGACGGATCAAAAATATGGCAGGACTTCTCGTCGGCGGTATTATGATCGGTTACATCTGCTCGGCGGTCACGGATTTTGTTGTCACCTTCGCGGAGGATTCCGATATCGTCAACCTCCACGGCTGGTCACAGGGAAGCTTCTCCGGCATGAGCTGGAGCAACGTAGCGATCTCTGCGGCTGTGATCGGCATCACCTTTGTCATCACGTTCCTGATGGCAAAACCGATCGGTGCATACCAGCTCGGTGAGGCGTATGCGCAGAGCATGGGTGTCAACATCAAAGTATTCCGCATCGCGCTGATTCTGCTTTCGAGTATTCTCTCCGCATGCGTCACCGCATTTGCCGGTCCGATTTCGTTTGTCGGCATTGCCGTCCCGTTCCTCGTTAAACAGAGCCTCGGCACATCGCGTCCGCTCGTCGTAATCCCGGGAACGTTCCTCGGCGGAGCCGTCTTCTGTATGATGTGCGACCTGATCGCGCGTATGGCGTTTGCACCGCTGGAGCTGTCCATCAGTACGGTCACATCGATCTTTGGTGCGCCGGTCGTCATTTTCATGATGCTGCGCCGGAAAAGGGGGTAAGAGAATATGAATGAATATTATTTTCATCTGGACCACCTGACGGTCGGCTATGATAAGAAGCCGCTGATCAAAGATATCTGCATCAGCATCGAAAAAGGCGAGATCGTTACGCTGATCGGACCGAACGGTTCCGGTAAATCAACGATTCTGAAAAGCATCACCCGCCAGTTAAAGCTGGTCGGCGGAAATGTGGAGTTTGATGGGAAAAACCTGCATGAGCTTTCGTTCCGCGAGTTGTCCACGAAGATGGCCGTTGTGCTGACGGAGCGCATGAAGCCGGAGCTGATGACCTGCCACGATATCGTGGCAACGGGCCGCTATCCGTACACCGGACGGCTCGGCATGCTGACCCGCGAGGATGAGGAGAAGGTCGAGAAGGCGATGCGCGCCGTTCATGCCGAAGAGCTCGGCGGCCGCGATTTCAACGCCATCAGCGACGGCCAGCGCCAGAGAGTGCTTCTTGCGCGTGCGATCTGTCAGGAGCCGGAGGTCATCATCCTCGACGAGCCAACTTCTTTCCTCGATATCCGCCACAAGCTGGAACTGCTCGCGATTCTGCGCCGCATGGCAAAGGAGAAGGGCATCACCGTCATCATGTCGCTGCATGAGATCGATCTGGCACAGAAAATTTCAGATAAGATCATCTGCGTCAAGGGCGATGCTATTTCCCATTTCGGCGCACCGGAGACAATTTTCCGCGAGGATATCATCCGCGAACTGTACGAGATTGACAATGGTTCGTTTGACCCGTGCTTCGGAAGCATCGAGCTGCCGCGGCCGGAGGGAACACCGCGCGTCTTTGTCCTCGCAGGCGGCGGAACGGGAATCCCGGTGTTCCGGAAACTGCAGAAGGAAAATGTCCCGTTTGCGGCAGGCGTCCTGTATACGAACGATATCGATTACCAGCTCGCCCGCATTCTGGCGATGGAGACGGTAACCGAAGCACCGTTTCAGGAGATCGGCGACGAGGCATTTGCCCGCGCCTGCGAGCTGATGAAGAGCTGTGAACGTGTCATCGACACCGGCGTCCCGGTGGGCATGTGCAACCGCCGGATCGAAGAGCTGAGGGCAGAAGCAAAGCGGCTTGGAAAGCTGGCAGAGTAAAACAAAGAAAAATCCAATCAAAATCTCCTGTCTGGGAACGAAACAATTGTTTTCCGAACAGGAGATTTTCTTTTTGCAGCCATTGTAAAAACAGCAAAAGAACACGAAAAATGTAATATTAAATTGTACGAAAAATTCACACAATTCAAGTCAAAAACCAACAGAGATTGACACTTAAAAAGTCAAGTGCTTTGTAAAATCTTTTGGTGAAATAACGGTTTTCTCTGTTATGACCAAAACACGCGTTCTGATTTCGCAAGATTTAAACACATGCTTTCCACACCGTTTTTCGTGGATAATGTGGATAACTCGGTGTATAACTTGTTTTTAGGCATGTTTTCGGTGGTTAACTATGTGGATAACTTGTGGACGAGATGTTTATAAAATTGGCCCGTGTGGAAAAAACCCGGTTTCTTTGTGCAATTTCGACAAAAGAGGTTTTAAAGTTTTATACGACTGACATGAAAGGTTTTTCAGATTTCAG
Source organism: Blautia sp. AF19-1 (assembly GCF_003479155.1). Taxonomy (NCBI): domain Bacteria; kingdom Bacillati; phylum Bacillota; class Clostridia; order Lachnospirales; family Lachnospiraceae; genus Blautia; species Blautia sp. AF19-1. The sequence goes on along the minus strand of NZ_QUGQ01000008.1, from coordinate 40,984 downwards.
AAACTACGGAAAAACAGAAAAAAGCAGGCAGTTCTCCGTACAATACGAAGAATGCCTGCTTTTGCCGTATTCTATTCGAAAGAAGCCATCAGTGGCTGATCAGATATTTCTCTACCGAAGTCACACAGTTCGCGCCGTCGGCGGCTGCCGTGATGATCTGACGGAGCTGCTTCGTGCGGACATCGCCTGCGGCGAACACGCCCGGCACGCTCGTCACACCGTCTTCGCCGGCTTTGATGTAGCCAGCCTCATCGGTTTCTACGGTGCCTGCGATCAGTGCGGAGACCGGAACGATACCGACGGCAATAAACACGCCGTCTACCGTGATCATACCGGCTTCTCCTGCCTTTTTGTTCGTTACCTTCACGCCGGACACCATCTCGTTTCCCTCGATGGAATCCACAACCGTATCCCACACCATTTCCACATTCGGCAGTGCCAGCAGTGCATCCTGGAGAACACCGGCTGCCCGCAGTTCATCGCGGCGGTGGATCACGTAAACCTTTTTGCACGTTCTGGCAAGGAAAATCGCATCCTCCACGGCGACATCGCCGCCGCCGATAACGGCAACGGTTTTGTCTTTGAAAAATGCGCCGTCACACGTTGCACAGTAAGAGACGCCCATGCCGGAGAGTTCCTTTTCACCAGGTACATTTAACGCGCGGTGCTCCGCACCGGTTGCAAGAATGACCGTTCTGGCATGATACTCATTTTTTCTCGTGCGGACAATCTTGATCTCTTCGTCAAGAACAAGCTCCTTCACACGCTCGCGGGAAAATTCCGCGCCCATTTTTTCAGCGTGTGCGCGCAGCGTGCTTCCGAGATCCATGCCGCTGATGCCCGGAAGGCCGGGATAGTTGTCTACTTCATAGGTATTCAGCACCTGGCCGCCGCTTGCAAAGTTTGCCTCAATCGTAAGAGAGGAGAGCTTTGCGCGTTTCGCATAAATCGCGGCAGAAAGACCCGCCGGGCCGGAGCCGATGATGATAACGTCGTATAAGTTTTCCATAAAAATCCTCGTTTTCGTCTGTAGTAAGCTGCCATGCAGCCATTTTTCTGAAAGTATCGTTACGGAGCCGGTGTTTCGGACGGTTCCTGACTGTCGGAAACGGAAGATGAATCTTCCGCGGAAGTTTTTTTGGCTTCTTCTTCCGGCGCTTCCGGCTGGTTGTGAACCACCTTGATGCTGCGTACCAGCTTCAGATCGTTGTCGATGCCGATTTCAGTGTAGTCCAGCTTTTCGTCATCACTATAGAATGTGTAGAGTGTCAGGTTACTATCCTCTTTTTCCGTTTTTTCTGATTTGGCATCCCCTGCCTTCGCCAGAAAATCGCTCTCGGAAGTGCCGAGCGTGATGCCGTTTGTGATTGAAATCGGAATCTTTGTCGTATCGAGATCGCCGTACAGCGAAGTAACAAAACAGTTGCGCACTGTCGTCGCCTCCGCGCCGTAATTATGTACGGTGCAGTAAAGCTTCTGACCGCCCTTTTCCAGCGTGACGTAGCCGTATTTTCCGTTTAAAACGGCCGTATCGGACTCTTTCATATTGACGGTCCAGTCGTGGTCCAGAAGTTCACTGACCGGAACGGGAAGATGATAGAGTACATCGTCAAAGCGGACGGTCCAGTCGTTGATTTCACTGCTGTCGGCTTCCGGTGCCTGGTAGGCCTCCACTTCCGGTGTTGTGGCATCGCTGACACCATCGAGCGCTTCTGCATCAGCCGTGGTCGTAAAGTTCTGCATATCGAGGGAATACAGAATTCCCGTTTTGTTATCGAAGCCGAGCGTGATCGTCTGGTACAGCCCGTACTCATACGTGAACTGCACAGAGGTATCGGTCTCATAACGGTCCTTTGGCGCACCGTAGATGCTTTCCGCATCCTCCATCAGCGACTGCTGCAGAGTGACGCCGTTCGGCAGGCCGACATAGATATTCTGGCCCTCAGCGGTCGAGGTGTCGATGTGAATGCCTCCGATCAGGCATTCCGCCACTGGCTTTGCCGTGGTATCCGGATTGGCAATATCGACGGTAATCTGGTTTCCGTCCTTTTCAAAACTTTCGCCCTCTGAGAAGGATTCCGGCTGAATTTCCTTCGTGTCGTCGCCGCTGTAGACCCAGCCAAGCGCTGTAAAATCCGCGTAGGATTCCGGAATTTCGTATGTATCGCCCCAGATGGCAAGCTGAAAACTGTTCAGGTTCTTCGAGAGATCCACATCGTATTCCGGAATCTCATCGGAATCGCCGGAGGCCGCCAGATTGTCTTCGGGGTCGTCATCGTCGGTACTCTGACTGATGGTTGTGATCGGAATCGTTTCTGTTTTCTTTCCGCAGCCGCTCGTTCCCACGAGGAAAGCGGCAAATACTGCTGTTAAAACCCAACGGTATTTTTTCATCAAAACCTCCTCATAATAAATGGTTAAAAATATTTGAAAGTTACTTCATGTAAGTAACGATATCAGTTCCCCCTATTCTATCACATTCCGCTTCGTTTTCCAATGTCTGAAGCGGATTTGAGAAAAATGGTTTTTCAAAAGCGCGGTACGGAATACATATTTAGTAAGGAACTGGAAAGGGCAGAAGTCTGGGAGGAGGCTGTGTATGCGTTTTACAAAAATGCAGGGCTGCGGAAATGATTATATCTATGTAAATGCCATGGAGGAGCGGGTGGAGAGTCCGGGGCGGCTGGCAAAAGCGGTAAGTGACCGCCATTTCGGCATCGGCGCGGACGGGCTGATTCTGATCGGGGCATCCAAAACAGCAGATTTTTCGATGGAAATGTACAACGCCGACGGCTCGAAGGGCGCGATGTGCGGCAACGGCATCCGCTGTGTGGGAAAATACGTGTACGAGCATGGGCTGACGAGAAAAACGACGCTGACTATCGAAACCGGCAGCGGAAACCGTGTGATTCATCTGCAGACGGGGGAGAATCTGAATGAGATCTGTCAGGTGACAGTGGAGATGGGAACGCCGGAATTCCGCGCCGCACAGATCCCCGTTGTTTCTCTGGGGGAATATGTGCTGGAGCATAAAATTACCGTGTGCGGGGAAAATTATACGATGACCTGCCTTTCGATGGGAAATCCGCATGCGGTGATTCCGGTGGAAGATGTGGAAAAAATATCCATTGCAAAGACCGGTTCCGCTTTTGAACACCTTTCCTGCTTCCCGGACCGTATCAATACAGAGTTTATCCAGACTTTAGATCAACACACAATAAAAATGAGAGTCTGGGAACGTGGGAGCGGTGAAACGCTGTCCTGCGGAACGGGAGCGTGTGCGGCAGCCGTCGCGGCGATGCTTTCCGGCTGTGTTTCGGAGGGAGAAACTGCCGTAGAACTGCGCGGCGGCAGGCTTTTCGTTACATGGGACCGGACGAAAAATAAGGTCCTTCTGACCGGCCCGGCCGAGACCGTTTTTGAAGGAACGCTTGCAGAACGAATTTGAAAAATGCAGATTTCTGTCTGCACGAAAGAGCAGTATGCAATATTCTGAAAATAAAAACTTACAGGAAATGCCTTTTCTTTTCAAAAGAAACATGCTACAATATGTGGTACCCGCTACAAGAAAAGGGTGGGGGACACACAAGATATAGTGTTTGATTTGGAGGACACCACAATGGTTTATATTATCAAAAAGGACGGCACCAAAGAAGAATTCGACGCGCAGAAGATCGTCCGTGCCGTAAATAAATCCGCACAGAGAATCCTGTATACCTTCTCACAGCAGGAGATTGACTTTATCTGTAAGTTCGCAACCGAGCACGTATATTCCCTTGGAAAGACCGAAATTCCGATCAGCGATATGCACAATATCGTGGAGGGAGCACTCGAAAAAGTAAACCCGGCTGTGGCAAAAAGCTACCGCGATTACCGCAATTACAAAACTGATTTTATCCATATGATGGACGAGGTCTACACGAAGAGCCAGTCCATCCGCTACATCGGCGACAAGAGCAATGCCAACACCGACAGCGCCCTCGTTGCAACGAAGCGAAGCCTGATTTTCAACGAGCTGAACAAAGAGCTGTACCGCAAGTTCTTCATGAACCGCAACGAGCTGCAGGCCTGTAAGGACGGTTACATCTACATCCACGACCAGTCCGCACGTCTCGATACCATGAACTGCTGTCTGTTCGATGTCGGAAACGTTTTAAAAGGCGGTTTCGAGATGGGAAATGTCTGGTACAACGAGCCGAAGACACTCGACACCGCATTTGATGTCATGGGCGATATCGTCCTCAGCACCGCTGCACAGCAGTACGGCGGCTTTACCGTGCCGGAGGTGGACAAGATCCTTGCTCCGTACGCACAGAAGAGCTACGATTACTACGTAAAAGAGTTCCTGAAATATACCGACGCATCCTGGGAGGGTGCACAGGAGAAAGCCATCGAGTATGCGATCGACAAAGTAAGAAGAGAGTGCGATCAGGGATGGCAGGGAATTGAGTATAAGCTGAACACTGTTGGATCTTCCCGCGGTGATTATCCGTTCGTTACCGTGACCCTCGGCCTTGGAACGAGCATGTTCGAGAAGATGATTTCCATCTCCCTTCTCGAGGTCCACAAAAACGGACAGGGCAAGAAGGGCCACAAAAAGCCGGTGCTCTTCCCGAAAATTGTCTTCTTATATGACAAGGCAATTCACGGAGAGGGCGGCATCGCAGAAGATGTCTTCGAGGCAGGACTTGACTGTTCTTCCAAGACGATGTATCCGGACTGGCTGTCGATGAGCGGCGAGGGCTACATCGCCGAGATGTACAAGAAATACAAGAGAGTCATCAGCCCGATGGGATGCCGTGCTTTCCTTAGCCCGTGGTACGAGCGCGGAGGCATGGAGCCGGCAGATGAGAACGACAAACCGGTCTTTGTCGGACGTTTCAACATCGGAGCCGTTTCCCTTCATCTTCCGATGATCCTGGCAAAATCCCGTTCCGAGAACCGCGATTTCCATGAAGTGCTCGACTTCTACCTCGAGATGATCCGCGATCTGCACAAACGGACCTACGATTACCTCGGCGAGATGCGTGCATCCACGAACCCGCTGGCTTACTGCGAGGGAGGTTTCTACGGCGGCCACTTAAAACCGTCCGACAAGATCCGCCCGCTGTTAAAGCCGATGACCGCATCGTTCGGTATCACGGCGCTGAACGAGCTGCAGGAGCTGTACAACGGAAAATCTCTTGTTGAGGACGGACAGTTCGCACTCGACACGCTGAAATATATCAACGACAAGGTTGCCGAGTTTAAGAAAGAGGACGGCATCCTCTATGCGATCTACGGCACACCGGCAGAATCCCTGTGCGGCCTGCAGATAGAGCAGTTCCGCAAACAGTACGGCATCGTCCGCAACGTTTCGGACCGCCCGTATGTGAGCAACAGTTTCCACTGCCACGTAACCGAGGACATCACCCCGATCCAGAAACAGGATCTCGAGGGACGTTTCTGGGAGCTCTGCAACGGCGGAAAAATCCAGTACGTGCGCTATCCGGTCGGCTACAACAAAGGCGCGATCAAGACCCTGATCGAGCGTGCGATGGAGCTTGGCTACTACGAGGGCGTCAACCTGTCCCTGGCTTACTGCGATGACTGCGGCCACCAGGAACTTGACATGGATGTCTGCCCGGTCTGCGGTTCCAAGAACCTGACAAAGATCGACCGTATGAACGGCTATCTTTCCTACAGCCGTGTCCATGGCGACACACGTCTGAATGAAGCAAAGATGGCGGAAATTGCGGAAAGAAAATCCATGTAATCGTCCATGAAATAGTCAATGGAACAATCAATGGAATAATCAAAAGCCTCTGAGAAAAGTCCGGTGTGAATGTGACTTTCCTCAGAGGCTTTTTGGGTATTGCATCCGGTGGAAGCTGCCGGCGGCAGGGACTGCAGATGATGTGAGAACTAATCTTCGACATCGCGGGTAATATTGCGAACCCAGATGTACTTTTTATAATGATGATAAACGGCAGGAAGCTTTACAATTTCATCGAGATTTACAATGCAGTAAACCACCATAACCGGAAGCTTCAGCCAGAATGCGGCAAGAAAGCCAAGCGGTACAGAAAAGCACCACATAGCGCCGATGTTTCCCTGCATATCAAATTTCGCATCGCCTCCGGCACAAAAGATACCGTCGAGAACGGTGGTGTTGACCGATTGTGCCATCAGGTTCAGACCGCAGAAGAGAAGCATGTACTGCAGGTACTCGGCTGCGATATCGGAAAGTGGGGCAAAATGAACGATGGCTGGGGAAATGAGCATCAGCAGGCCGCCGGTCACAATGCCGATGGCAATGGAGAGATGGCTTAAACGTCCTCCATACTCGCGGGCTTTTTCCAGCTCGTTCGCGCCGAGCAGATTTCCGATCAGAACACCGGCACCGCCGCTCACACCGCGGATCAGGCAGGAGAGGAGGCTCTTTGCAATCGAGGTAATCGAGTTTGCTGCAACAGCATCGCTTCCCATGTGGCCCATGATAACGGAGTACAGAACGTAGGCAATTCCCCAGACGAGGGAGGCCGCAAGCACGGGAAGCGTGTAGCGCCAGAAGTCTTCTGAAAGTATTTTCCCTGCGGAAGAGAAGAGGCGGTTCCAGAGAATCCGTACACGCTCCGGTTTCTTTGTCTCGAGATAAGCCCAGATCAGTTCCACAACGCGGGCAGCTACCGTTGCATAAGCTGCTCCGCGGATCCCAAGTGCCGGAGCACCGCAAAGACCGTAGATGAGGATGGCATTTAAAATGATGTTCAGTACAACCGCAGTGGAACTGATGCGGGAGCTGACTGCTGCATGACCGGTGTTTTTCAGCAGGATTAGATAGACCTGCGAAATACCGCAGAGTACGTAGGAGAGTGCAACAGCGCGTAAATACTGGCTTCCGCTTGCAACCAGGGCCGCATCATTTGTAAAGATGCGCATCAGCATTTCGGGACAGAAACCGGCAAGGATGGTAAACAGGCCGGAGAACAGCAGGTTGGTGCGAAGTGCGATCGGAATCACTTTTTCGATCGAAGCAGCATCCCGTTTCCCCCAGTACTGCGCTGCCATAATACCGGCGCCCGCCGCGATGCCTGAGATAAAAAGGCTCAAAACAAACTGCACCTGTCCGGCCAGTGAAACAGCAGACAACGAAGTCTGATCAATCCAGCCCAGCATGATCGCATCCGTTGCGCTGACGAGAGCCAGCATAAAATTCTGGATCGCAATCGGAAGGACGAGGAGTTTTAGTTTCTGGTAAAATTCATCCTTAAAATTCATTCGTGTTTTCATAAAAATTCCCCCAAAGTATAAATAGTAGTTTTTGCTGTATTATAGCGGAAAGGAAATGGGAAAACAATGGCTAAAACAAGCTATTTTCTGGTCATTTTTGACATTCCCTGTATAATATAGAAGAAAAAGAACTTTTCCGGTGCCCGTGTCCGGTACGCCGGAAAGCGGAGAAGAAGTTTGATCAGAAAATCAGGTTTCCTTCAGCAGAAACTCCAGGATTTCTGCTATCAGAATAAATATGCCGGCAGCGGCTGTCTTTATAAAATCCAGAAATCCATGCAGGAGCTGGAGAAGCTTTTGAAAAAGAAAGATAAGAAACGGAAGTAGGTTCGGCTGCCATTGGAGCCGTCATCGAAACAAACGGAAATATACGAAAAAATTGTGAAATTTAATAGAATTATAAGACCTGTTTTCGCTGTTTTTAACAAAAGTAAAGAAACAGTGAAAAAAAGGTTGCTTTTTTCGGCAGAATCCTTTATAATCTTATTTGTGTTCAGCGAGTGGATCATCCAATGAAACACAGAAAAACAAAAGTAAGCGCCTTTAGCTCAGTTGGTAGAGCAGTAGACTCTTAATCTATTTGTCCAGGGTTCGAGTCCCTGAAGGCGCATCGAAAGCACTGTTTTTGCAGACCTGAGAGCTGCGGGGACGGTGTTTTTCTTGTTTTACAAGCAAAATACCAAAAGTCTGTGTATCAACTTTTTTACATTGCGATAGAAACAGAGAAAAACCGGCAGCGGAGCGGTCTTACTTTTCAAGAGACCGTTCTGCTGCCGGTTTGTATTTTGGATGGGAATCAAATCATTTGCGAAAGCATTCCGCTACAGAAACCGTGCCTCCATCTTACAGATCGGGTTTCCAATTGAGGAAAACTTCTCCTCATATTCCGTCATTACATTTCCTTCTGAGAGAACCACATCGTGGTGCAGATCGTATGTGAATGCAGTGAGTTCCCATCCCTCTGCATTTTTCATCTCTTCAAGAGAGAAGTCAAACAGATCTTTATTATCGGTTTTGAATTCCAGTGTTCCGTCCTTCTTTAAAATCTTCTCGTACCGTGCAAGAAACTCATGCGATGTCAGTCTCCGTTTCGCATGGCGGTCTTTCGGCCACGGATCAGAGAAGTTGAGGTAAATGCGGTCTACCTCGCCCTCAGCAAACACTTCCGGAAGCTGGCGTGCATCCATGCGGATAAAGAACAGGTTTTTGATTTCCGTCTCCAGTTTTTCCCGTTTCTGTACTGCGCGGAGCAGCACGCTGTCGTACATTTCAATGCCGACGTAGTTGATTTCCGGATGCAGAACCGCCATATCCATCAAAAAGCGGCCCTTTCCCATACCGACCTCAATATGAATCGGATTTTCATTTCCAAAAATTTCAGCCCACCGTCCCCGGCAGCTCTCCGGCTCCTGCACAACGAACGGACAGGAAGCAATCACATCTTTTGATCCTCTGATATTTCTAAGGCGCATATGCGTAAAATTCCTTTCTTAAGTGATAAATATTAGAATAAAAGCCAATCATATTCAGTATATCATAGCTCCCGAAAAAGCAAAACAGAAAAATCCCGTTTTCAAATTTTCAAAGTTTTCAAAATACTGTATACAATATCAACCTGCACATAGCATTTCTTATCAGCAATATGACAATCGGATTGGATCCATATCGAAATCATATGAGGGACCATCTTTTGGCTATTGAGATTGGAAGAAAAAATATGACCCATTGTCTATTTTTAATTAAAAAGTCGATCGAAATCCCACTTTTTTTTACGATTTCAATATGTCAACTTTGGAAAAAAAGGTGTAGAATACTAACAGCAAAGATGCGGGGAGTTTTCCTCGTCTTTGTTGTCTTTTAAATAAATAAGGAGGGAAAGCGATGCTATGGAATCTGTAATTAACAAACTTGCAGAGATCGAAACGGCTGCTACTAAGATTATGCAGGCTGCCGAGAATCAGAAGAAGCTCCAGGACGAGCAGCAGGAAGAGCGGATTGCAAAATTCGATGCAGATCTGGAAGCGGAAACGGCAAAGCGGATTGAAGAGATCACAACAAAACTTCATTCTACTACAGATGCGGATCAGAAAAAGCAGCGGGACTCTGCCGCCGAACTTCTATCTTCACTGGACGCTTATTACGAACAGAATCACGGAACACTGTCCACGCAGATTTACGAAAACATTATAAGGAAGTGAAACGATGAGCGGTCTATTATCCTACAGCGGCCTTACCACAAAGATAAGAGCCATGCAGAGCCATCTTTTAAACGACCAGAATTTTCGGGAAATCGTGGAATTGGAGAGTGTACCGCAGGCAGTTTCTTACCTCAAGCAGCATAAAGGCTATGAGGATCTGTTTGAGGGCTACAACGAAGCTGACCTTCACCGAGGTCAGATCGAGAAAATGCTGCGCCTGACGGTATACCGGGATTTTTCCAAGCTGTACCGTTTTGCAAATGTGGAGCAGAGAAAGTTCCTTGCGCTCTACTTTAAACGATACGAAGTGTCCGTTATCAAAGAATGCCTGAACACGGTATTTGATCACCGTGATGTGGTATTGAACCTGTCCATATTCGACGAGTTCTTTAACAAGCATTCCCAGCTGGACATCAATCTTCTGGCGTCCTCCAGGACGATCGAAGAACTGATTGCGAACCTGAAAGGGACAGAATATTATGCCCCGTTGTCGCAGCTCGCGGATATCGAGCGTCCGACCCTGTTCGACTATGAGATGACCCTGGATCTGTATTACTTTGCACAGATGTGGAAAGACAGATCAAAAGTAGTGACAAAGCGGGATCTGGAAGAGCTGACCGCTGCATGGGGAAGCAAGTTTGACATGCTGAACCTTCAGTGGATCTACCGTTCCAAACGCTATTATCACATGACCAGCGCACAAATCTACGCCCTGCTGATTCCGGTTCATCACCGGCTGAAAAAGGATGTGGTAAAGGCACTGGTAGAAGCCGAGAATATGAGTGCATTTTCCCAGCTGCTGGAACAAACCTATTATGCGAAACGGTATGATTCCTTCAAAGTCGATACGCTGGAATCCATGTATGCAGCCATTATGAAGCACATACTTTCCAGTGAATCCAGACAGGATCCTTATTCCGTTGCCACCATATACTCATACCTCTATCACAAAGAGCACGAGGTAAACCGGCTTATTATTGCACTCGAGTGCGTACGTTACCGTATCAGCGCTGACGAGGCAATGCAGCATATCGCAAAAACTTAATACACGGGGAGGTGTACTCATTGATTGTCAAGATGAAATTTTTGAGCATCACCGGGCCGAAAGCCGACATTGACCGTGTGGTCAACACTTATCTCTCAAAATATGAGATACATCTGGAAAACGCTCTGACGGAGCTGTCTACGATGCAGAATATCACACCGTATATCCAGATCAACCCATACAAAGAGACCTTAAAACAGGCGGAAGATTTTACAGCACTTCTGCCGGAAGAGAAGCGTACCACCACGAAAAGACTTTCCCTGGAAGATGCCATCAACTGTGTCCATGGTTTGGATCACACCCTTGGCCAGTTGAACCAGGAGCGTACAGAACTGGAAGCAAAAAAGAAAGACTTGATGGAAAAAGCACAGAAAATCGAGCCGTTTCAGGATCTGCACTGCAATCTTTCCTCCATTCTGGATTTCCACTTTATTAAATTCAGATTCGGAAAGATCACAAAAGAGTATTACAACAAATTTGAGAGCTACTGCTATGAGAACAGCGATACGGTATTCTACCGCTGCCATTCCGATGAGCAGTATGTATGGGGCATTTACTTCTGCCCAAGAGATCAGGTCACGAAAGTGGACGCCGTATTCTCATCCCTGCACTTCGAAAGAATCTACGTTCCGGACGAGTACAGCGGAACGCCGGAGGATGCTTACGCAGCACTTCAGGCAGAAATCAAAAAGACAGACGATGCACTCAGCGAGTGCTCACGGAAACTGGCAAAATGCCTTTCGGATTCCGCAGAGGATCTGGTTGCAGCAAAAGAGCAGTTAGAGCAGCTCTCCGGCAACTTTGATGTCCGTCGCCTGGCAGCCTGCACAAAATCCAAGAAGGAAACCTTCTATATTCTGTGCGGCTGGATGTCGGAAAAAGATGCCGCTTCCTTCCAGAAGGACATCGAAAACGACACAAATCTCTTCTGCTTCATCGAGGATGATGCAAACAACGTTCTGCGTCAGCCGCCGACAAAGCTGAAAAACCCGAAAATCTTCCGTCCGTTTGAGATGTACGTGAAGATGTACGGACTGCCAAATTACAATGAAATTGACCCTACGATTATCGTAGGACTCACCTATGCCTTTATTTTCGGAATCATGTTTGCCGATGTAGGACAGGGATTGTGTCTGCTGATTGGCGGCGCACTGCTGTACCACTACAAGAAGATGGATCTGGCAGCGATCATGAGTACCTGCGCGGTATTCTCTGTGATCTTCGGATTCTTGTTCGGCAGCTTCTTCGGATTTGAGAATGTCATACCGGCCCTCTGGCTGCATCCGAAGGAAGCGATGACAACGCTTCCGTTCATCGGTTCGATGAATACCGTATTTGTCGCAGCGGTTGCATTTGGTATGTTCATGATTCTGACAGGAATGGTTCTGCATATGATCAATGCAGCAAGAAACCATAAGCTCGGCGAGCTTCTGTTCAGCCAGAACTCCCTGGCAGGCTTCATTTTCTACGGAGCCCTTGCCGTTACACTCGTTCTCCTGTTCAGCGGCCATAAAGCTCCGGCTGTCGGCGTGATGGTAGTCATGTTCGGTATTCCGCTTCTTGCGATCTTCTTAAAAGAGCCACTGGAGCGTATGGTAGAGAAGAAGGGCAATGCATTTCCGGAGACCGGAAAGGGAATGTTCTTTGTACAGGCATTCTTCGAACTCTTCGATGTGCTTTTGAGCTACTTCTCCAACACAATTTCCTTTGTCCGTGTCGGCGCATATGCAGTCAGCCATGCGGCTATGATGGAGGTTGTCCTGATGCTCGGCGGAGCAACAGGCGGCGGCAGCATCAGCTGGCCGGTTATTGTTCTCGGAAATGTCTTCGTTGCCTGCCTTGAGGCACTGCTGGTAGCGATCCAGGTACTGCGTCTGGAGTATTACGAGATGTTCAGCCGGTTCTATGAAGGAGACGGAAAACCATTTGTTCCGTTTTTGAAAAAAGGCGAGAAATAAAAGAGGATTCAGAGCCATGCGAAATGGAAGTGAATATGGCGGGAAGCTGTATCGGGAAAAAGTGAAAATGGCTCCGGATCGCAGCAAAGAGTAAATTTAATGAATTAACTTCAGGAGGAAAACTATTATGAACTCAGCATTTGTACAGGTACTTACTGCAATCGCAATGGTATTAACCATCGTTGTTCCTATGACTTATTACTTCAAAGGTGAGCACAACAAAAATCGTTACAAAAAATCTCTGGCAGCCAATGTAAGCGGCTTCTTCGGCCTTCTGCTGATCGCAACCGTTGTTTCCTTCGCAGGCGCAACAACTGCATCTGCTGCAACAGAAGCAGGCGCTGGTCTTGCAACCGGTCTTGGTTACATCGGTGCAGCTCTTGTTACCGGTCTTTCCGGTATTGGTTCCGGTATCGCCGTTGCATCTTCCGCAAGCGCAGCTCTTGGAGCAATCAGCGAAGACGGCAGCATCTTTGGTAAATCCATGATCTTCGTAGCTATGGCCGAAGGTATCGCTCTGTATGGTCTGATCATCTCCTTCATGATTCTTGGTAAACTTTGATTCCAAAACCGGAAGGTATTGATCTTCACCTTAAGTTGGAGGAATCATAAATGAAAATGTTCTTGATCAGTGATAACGTAGACACTCAGACGGGCATGCGCCTGGCCGGAGTGGAAGGCGTTGTCGTTCATGAGCGCGAGGAGCTTTATGATACACTGCAGAAAACACTGGCAGACAAAGAGATCGGAATTATTCTCCTTACAGAAAAGTTCGGGAAGGAATTCCCGGACATTCTGGAGGATGTCCGCCTCAACCATAAGCTTCCGCTGCTCATTGAAATTCCGGACCGTCACGGTACCGGAAGAGCGCCGGACTTTATCACTTCCTTTGTAAATGAATCTATTGGATTAAAACTGTAAGAATGCCCTGGAGGTGACACACATTGACTACTGAGGAGAAACTTCAGAATTTTTATAATCATTCCCTGGACAGTGCAAACCGTGAAGCAGAACGTGTGATCGGCGATCACCAGAAAGCTCTGGATAAGATCTTCGAGGAGCATAAAGCAACCGCAAGACGTCAGGCAGAAGAAGAAGTTGCTGCCGAGACCGAGAAAGCAAAACGTGATGTCAATAAGACACTGTCTGCGGATCAGCTTCATATCAGACGGAAGCTGTCCCGTAAAAATCTGGAATTAAAAGAAAAACTGTTTAAAGAAGTTCGTGAAAAACTTACCGCTTATAAAAAGGATCCATCCTATGAGGAGTATCTGGAGCGCAAAATCCGCGAAGCCGTTACATTTGCCGGAAACGACAAGCTGACCTTATATCTGGATCCGTCAGACGAAGCTCATAAGGCTTCCCTGGAGCAGAAACTCTCCGTAACCCTTACCATTTCGGCCATGCCGTTCCTTGGCGGCGTGCGCGCGGTCATTCCGGAGAAAAATATTCTGATCGATAATTCCTTCGAGACCCTTCTGAACGAAGAGCGGGAGAATTTCATCTTTCACGGAGGTGTAGAGCATGAATAAAACCGGAGTTATCTATGGAATCAACGGTCCGGTCGTATATCTGAAAGGAAACACCGGATTTAAAATGTCCGAGATGGTTTACGTTGGTAAAGAACGTCTGGTCGGCGAGGTTATTGCCCTGACAAAGGATACCACCACAGTACAGGTTTTCGAGGAAACCACAGGACTGAAACCAGGCGAAACAGTTACCGCATCCGGAGATGCCCTCTCTGTTACATTGGGACCTGGAATCCTGAACAACATTTTTGACGGTATTGAGCGTCCGCTGTCCGAGATTGCAAAGCAGTCCGGTAAATACATCAGCCGCGGCCTTACCGTAGATTCTCTGGATACAGAGAAAAAATGGGATGTCCATGTAACTGTTTCGGAAGGCGAAGAGCTGATGGGCGGCGCAATCATTGCAGAAACACAGGAAACCCGTTCCATCGTTCACAAATCGATGGTTCCGCCGGATGTCAACGGCACGGTTATCTGGGCTGCCAAAGACGGAAAGTATACCATCCTTGACCCGATTGTAAAACTGAAACTGGAAGACGGCACCGAAAAAGAGATCACACTGGCACAGAAATGGCCGATCCGTGTACCGCGTCCAACCCTGAAAAGATATCCGGCATCCGTTCCGCTGATCACAGGACAGCGTATCCTGGATACGATGTTCCCGATCGCAAAAGGCGGCACAGCAGCCATCCCTGGCGGATTCGGTACCGGAAAAACCATGACCCAGCACCAGATCGCAAAATGGTCTGATGCCGATATCATCATCTATATCGGATGTGGAGAGCGTGGAAACGAGATGACACAGGTTCTGGAGGAGTTCCAGGAACTGATCGACCCGAAGAGCGGCAACCCGCTGATGGACCGTACCACCCTGATCGCCAACACATCCAACATGCCTGTTGCAGCCCGTGAGGCATCTCTGTATTCCGGACTGACACTGGCTGAGTATTACCGCGATATGGGCTATGATGTAGCAATCATGGCAGACTCTACATCCCGTTGGGCAGAGGCACTCCGTGAGCTGTCCGGCCGTCTGGAGGAAATGCCTGCCGAGGAAGGTTTCCCGGCATACCTGGCATCCCGTCTGTCCGCTTTCTATGAGCGTGCCGGCATGATGCAGACCCTTTGCGGCGCAGAGGGAAGCGTATCCATCATCGGAGCCGTATCTCCGCAGGGTGGTGACTTCTCCGAGCCTGTTACCATGAACACCAAACGTTTCGTCCGCTGCTTCTGGGGACTGGACAAATCTCTGGCTTACGCCCGTCATTTCCCGGCGATCCACTGGCTGACCAGCTACAGTGAATACCTGCAGGATCTGTCGCCGTGGTACAAAGATCACGTAAACAAAAACTTTGTAGATATGCGGAACCAGTTAATGGGAATCCTGAACTCCGAGAGCTCCCTGATGGAAATTGTAAAACTGATCGGTAGCGATGTTCTTCCGGATGACCAGAAGCTGACCCTGGAAATCGCCAGAGTTATTCGACTGGGCTTCCTGCAGCAGAACGCATTCCATCCGGATGACACCTGCGTATCTCTGGAAAAACAGTACAAGATGATGGAAGTTATTCTTTATCTGTACAAGAAATCCAAAGCGCTCGTGACGATGGGCATGCCAATGTCCGTACTGAAAGAGGACAAGATCTTTGACCGCGTCGTTTCTATTAAATACGATGTACCGAATGACCGTCTGGATCTGTTTGACACATACAAAAAAGATATCGACACCTTCTACGATAAGGTACTCGAGAAGAATGGTTAAGGAGGGAATTCATCATGGCAATTGAATATTTAGGCCTTAGTGAGGTCAATGGCCCTCTGGTTGTTCTGGAAGGTGTAAAAAATGCTTCCTACGAGGAAATCGTAGAATTTACCGTAGACGGCAATGAGAAAAAACTGGGACGTATCGTTGCTGTATACGAAGACAAAGCCGTTATTCAGGTATTTGAGGGAACTTCGAGCATGTCTCTTACCAATACTCATACCCGTCTGACCGGACATCCGATGGAGATCGGACTTTCCGAGGAAATCCTGGGACGTACCTTCGATGGTATCGGAAAACCGATCGACCGCATGGGACCGATTGACGCAGAGGTAAGAAGAAACGTCAACGGCCTGCCGCTGAACCCGGTTACCCGTAAATACCCAAGAAACTATATCCATACAGGTATTTCTGCAATCGACGGTCTGACCACCCTGATTCGTGGCCAGAAGCTGCCGATCTTCTCCGGAAACGGACTTCCGCACGACCAGCTGGCAGCACAGATCGTACAGCAGGCATCTCTTGGAGATTCCGATGAGAAGTTTGCAATCGTATTTGCCGCTATGGGTGTTAAATACGACGTAGCAGAGTTCTTCCGTCGGACCTTTGAGGAAAGTGGTGTATCTGACCACGTTGTTATGTTCCTGAACCTGGCAAACGACCCGGTTGTAGAGCGTCTGATCACCCCGAAGGTAGCACTGACAGCTGCCGAGTACCTTGCATTCGAGAAAGGCATGCATATCCTGGTTATCCTGACCGATATCACATCCTTCTGCGAGGCTATGCGTGAGGTTTCCTCCTCCCGTGGAGAGATTCCTTCCCGTAAAGGTTATCCTGGATACCTGTACAGTGAGCTGGCTACGCTGTATGAGCGCGCCGGAATCGTACAGGGCGTAGAGGGATCCGTAACACAGATTCCGATCCTGACCATGCCAAACGATGATATCACGCACCCGATCCCTGACCTGACCGGTTACATCACCGAGGGTCAGATCGTACTGGACCGCCAGCTTCACGGCCAGTCTATTTACCCGCCAATCAGCGTGCTGCCGAGCCTGTCCCGTCTGATGAAGGACGGTATCGGTGAGGGCTACACAAGAGCCGATCATCAGGACGTAGCGAACCAGCTGTTCTCCTGCTATGCAAAGGTAGGAGATGCGCGTTCCCTGGCATCCGTTATCGGTGAGGATGAGCTTTCTCCGATCGATAAACAGTACCTGGTATTCGGTAATGAATTCGAGCATGAATTCATCGGCCAGGGAATGGATGAAAACCGTTCCATGGAAGATACGCTGAATAAGGCATGGGAGCTTCTTGGACTGCTTCCGAGAGAAGAGCTCGACCGTGTCAACACCAAGGTTCTGGATCAGTATTATCATCCGACCACCATTGATGCAGTAGCAAAAGCAAAGGCAGAAGCCGATGCCATGAATGAGTAAGCGAGAGGAGTGAGATCGGAATGGACCCGAATACCTTTCCTACCAAGGGAAACCTGATTCTTGCAAAGAACTCTCTGAAACTTGCCCACATGGGTTACGAGCTGATGGACAAGAAGCGGAATATTCTGATCCGCGAGCTCATGGGCCTGATCGATGAGGCAAAGGATATTCAGCGTCAGATTGATGTGACGTTCCGCGAAGCATATGCGGCGCTGCAGATTGCGAACATGGAGATCGGTATCACCAACGTACAGACCGTGTCCTATACCGTTCCGGTGGAGGAATCTATCCGGATCAAGACAAGGAGTATCATGGGCGTGGAAATTCCGCTGGTAGAGGCTGATCCGTCCGGACAGGCCCCGACTTATGCTTACTACAGCACGAAGGAGTCCCTGGATCAGGCAAGACAGGCCTTTGAAAAAGTAAAAGACCTGACCTTAAACCTTTCCATGATTGAGAACTCGGCATACCGCCTTGCTGCGGCAATCAAGAAAACACAGAAGCGCGCCAATGCGCTGAAGAACATCACGATTCCGCATTACACCCAGTTGTCCAAGGATATCGCGGACGCACTGGAGGAGAAGGAGCGCGAAGAGTTCACACGACTGAAGGTCATCAAACAGAGAAAGAACAAGGCAAGCTGATAAGGCTTTCCCGGAATAGAGATGAAAAACCCGCTTGGGCCGCGAAGAGATTTGCGGTGCCGGGCGGGTTTTTATGTGTCATGCAAAAAATATGTTTTTGGCTGCACTTTTTGTGCAAAAATTTTATAAAAATTTTCTATCTTTTTAAAACGGTCTTTGCTATAATACGTAAGGCGATTGTAAAGAAAAGTTAAGATTTTGTAAGCTGTAATGCTTTTTGGAGGTAGGAAGATGAAACACAAGAAACAGAAAAAAACGAAAAAAGCAGGGCGCATTCTGCTGGCTGTGTTTGCAGTGTTGATCGGAACGCTTGGCGTGCTGCTGTTTACGTCCGAGCGCTGGATGCGGAAAACATGGCCGAATCTGAGCATGGAAGAGCTTGTTTACCAGTTAAAGGCCCCGATTGCCGGAACCAGCCATGATCTTCTGATGAGTTATATCTGCTCAAGTGCGCTGATCGCAGCGGCAGCACTCATCCTTCTGATTCTGGTCAGCATTTTTCTTCGGGAAAAACGCAAAGCCCATGTGGCGTTCGGGATGATCTGTATCGCGGCAGGAGCCGCCAGCATCGTCTATTCCATCAATGACGTGTGGGCAGCACTGGACGTAAAAGATTATCTGAAAAATCAGAGCACGTACAATACCGTGGTAGAAGACAACTACGTAGATCCGGACCGCGTGAATATCACGTTCCCGGAACAGAAACGAAATCTGATCTATCTCTATCTGGAATCCATGGAGAGCACCTACGCAGACAAAGCTTCCGGCGGAGCATTCGATAAAAACTATATCCCGGAGCTGACCCAGCTTGCCGCAGACAACATCAGTTTTTCCAATTCGGAGCTGCTCGGCGGCGGCCAGCCTACCGTAAACGCAACCTGGACCATTGCCGGAATTTTCGCACAGACCTCCGGTCTGCCTCTCAGCATCGGAATCCAGCGAAATGAGATGGCATATCAGGCCAGCTTCTTCCCGGAAATCAATACCCTGGGTGATGTCCTGGCGGATGAAGGCTACAAGCAGTATTTCTTCATCGGTTCAATCGGACAGTTCGGCGGCCGGGAAGAGTACTTTAAAGAGCACGGCGACTACGAAGTAGACGATTACAACTGGGCTATGGAAAAAGGCCTGATCCCGGAAGGATATTACGAATGGTGGGGCTATGAGGATGAAAAACTCTTTTCCTTTGCCAAAGACCGTCTGACCGAAATCGCAGCAGAGGGAGAGCCGTTCAACTTCACCATGCTGACCGCAGACACCCATTTTGAGGATGGCTATCCGTGTGAGCTCTGCGATGAAGAAAACGACGGTGACAACCAGTACGGAATGGTTCTGCACTGCTCCAGCAAGCAGGTCACCGAGTTCGTTTCCTGGATTCAGCAGCAGGATTTCTACGAGAACACAACGATCGTAATTTCTGGCGACCATCTGACGATGGATTCCGATTTCTGTGAGAACATTGATCCGGACTACATCAGAACCGTATACAACGTGATCATCAACTCTCCGATCCAGCCGCAGCAGGAGAAAAACAGAAGTTTCACCACCATGGAC
Organism: Blautia sp. AF19-1; assembly: GCF_003479155.1. Taxonomy (NCBI): domain Bacteria; kingdom Bacillati; phylum Bacillota; class Clostridia; order Lachnospirales; family Lachnospiraceae; genus Blautia; species Blautia sp. AF19-1. The sequence continues at coordinate 21,583 of NZ_QUGQ01000008.1, read as the reverse complement.
ATGTTCCCGACCACCATCGCAAGTCTCGGAGCTACCATTGAGGGTGACCGCCTCGGTCTTGGAACGAACCTGTTTTCAGGTGAACAGACGCTTGCAGAGAAGCTGACTTTCGACCAGCTCAATGATGATCTCTCCCAGAAATCCAAATTCTTCGAAAAAATGGAAGATCAGGTAACCTCCATTTGGACCAAAACCGATGAGGGCTGGAAGTTCTATATCGAAGACGAAGACCGATGGGCCAAAAGCGAATGGGTTTCCCTGAACCCGCACCGCTATGCAAACGACACCGAGCAGAGATATTACATTGACGCAAACGGCTACGCCGTAAAAGGATGGAAACTGATCGACGGAAAATGGTATTACTTCTCCACACAGGGCAGCTACCGCCTCCTCGAAGGACCGTGCGACGAACCGTTTGAGGTGGATGAGTCGCAGTATTCTTAAAAAATAAAAAAGAGAAGGATTTTCGGCAGCAAAAAGCCGGGAATCCTTCTTTTTTTAATGCAGAATTGTGCCGCTCCGCCTTTTGGCGGAATTTTCTGCATTTTTTGGTACAAAACGTATAAAGATTGTGAAATAAATAATTATCAATTGAATCATCTTACAAAACATGGTAAAATATGGCTATCAATCGGCGGACAAAGCGGAAAAAAGAAAGGGGATTTTAAAACAATGGGTTACAAATCAGACATTGAAATTGCACAGGAATGTACCATGCAGCCGATCACAGCGATCGCAGAAAAAGCAGGTATTGATGACAAATATCTGGAGCAGTACGGAAAGTACAAAGCAAAAATTGATTACAACCTGTTAAAAGACACCAATGCGGAGGATGGAAAACTGATCCTCGTTACAGCCATCAACCCGACACCGGCAGGAGAAGGAAAAACAACAACTTCTGTAGGTCTGGTAGACGGACTTTCCAGAATCGGTAAAAAAGCAATGGTTGCACTTCGCGAGCCATCTCTTGGGCCGGTCTTCGGTGTAAAAGGCGGAGCAGCAGGCGGCGGATACGCACAGGTTGTTCCAATGGAAGATATCAACCTTCACTTCACCGGTGACTTCCATGCAATCGGTGCAGCAAACAACCTGCTGGCAGCTATGATCGACAACCACATTTTCCAGGGAAACGCTCTGAATATCGATCCGAGAAAGATCACCTGGAAACGATGCGTAGATATGAATGACCGTCAGCTTCGAAGCGTTGTAGACGGCCTTGGCGGAAGAACAAACGGAATGCCGAGAGAAGACGGCTATGACATCACCGTAGCATCTGAGGTTATGGCAGTTCTGTGTCTGGCAAGCGACATCACAGATCTGAAAGAAAGACTTTCCAAGATCATCATCGGATATACCTACGGAAAAGTATCCGAGCAGAAACCGGTAACCGCAGGTGACCTGCACGCAGAAGGCGCTATGGCAGCACTCTTAAAAGATGCCCTGAAACCAAACCTGGTACAGACTCTGGAAGGAACTCCGGCTATCGTTCACGGCGGACCATTCGCAAACATCGCACACGGCTGCAACTCTGTAACAGCAACCAAAATGTGCCTGAAATTAGCAGATTACACTATCACAGAGGCAGGCTTCGGTGCTGACCTTGGTGCTGAGAAATTCCTCGACATCAAATGCCGTATGGCAGGCCTGAAACCGAATGCAGTTGTAGTCGTAGCAACTGTTCGTGCCCTGAAATACAACGGCGGCGTTCCGAAAGCAGAACTGAACGGCGAGAACCTGGAAGCTCTGGAGAAAGGTATGCCGAACCTTCTGAAACACGTAAGCAACATCACAAACGTATACAAACTGCCATGTGTCGTTGCTATCAACGCATTCCCGACCGATACCGAAGCAGAGCTGAAGCTGGTTGAGGAGAAATGCAAAGAGCTCGGTGTCAACGTTGTTCTGTCCGAGGTATGGGCAAAAGGCGGCGAGGGCGGCGTAGCCCTGGCGGAAGAAGTTGTCCGTCTTTGCGAGCAGCCGAACGATTTCACTTATGCATACGATCTGGAAGGCTCCATCGAAGAGAAACTGAACGCCATCGTTCAGAAGATCTACGGCGGAAGCAGAGTTGTCCTGACCGCAAATGCACAGAAACAGGCAAAACAGTTAGAGGCTCTCGGATTTGGCAACTGCCCGATCTGTATGGCAAAAACCCAGTACAGCCTGACCGATGATCAGACCAAACTCGGCGCACCGACCGGATTCGAAGTTACCGTACGTAACCTGAAAATCTCCGCAGGTGCAGGCTTCATCGTAGCCCTGACCGGTGACATCATGACCATGCCAGGTCTGCCGAAAGTTCCGGCAGCAGAGCGTATCGATGTAGACGCTACTGGAAAGATTACAGGATTGTTCTAATAACACAGGATATTGTCTTGAAAAGACAGAATAAAGCGTGAAATAAAACACAGAAAAAAAGAGACATTCCTTCGTGAATGTCTCTTTTTTTACGTTTTTATTGCAAAATATTACAAAAGATAATATAATTTCTAATGATAACATGGAGAGAAAAGCAGATATAATATAGTAAGGGAGTTACTTGCCAATGACATCGAAGAAAAAATTGAGAAGTCTTCTGGGCGGTACACTTTTTATGGTGCTGATGCTCAGCGTACATCCGACGACTGTTTCCGCGAGTGCTGTGGGGAGCAGCACGGTGATGGACCAGTCTGTGGAGACAGAGGATCAGCAGAGCGGGATACAGAGTGAAACGCAGACACAGGCTTCACAGGACAGCGGTGCTGCTGTGCGGGCCAGTCAGAATGGCTGGGTTAAGGCAGGCGACGGCGGCTGGTATTTTTATGAGAACGGACAGCTGAAAACAGGATGGCTTTACCGGAATGGAAACTGGTACTGGCTGGATCCGGACCGGAACGGCCGCATGGCAGAAAACAGCTGGTTCACATACGATAATAATTTTTATTATGCCAAGGGAGACGGAGCAATCTATAAAAATGGTTTTCAGGAAGTAGATGGAAACCTTTATTATTTCCAGAGCTGGGGCGGCATTCAGAGAAATGTGTATCTCAGCATCAGTGGAAAAATGTACTATGTACAGGAAAATGGTATCGTTGCCCGTGGAATAGTCAGAACAATGAATGGACATGGTGATCTCTGCGCATTTGATGATACTACGGGAGCGCAGATCACACAAAAAGGCTGGCTGAAAAAAGGCACATCATATTATTGGGTAAGAGAAGACGGCGTCCTGCAGACCGGCTGGCTGCTGTACGATGATAACTGGTACTGGTTTGATGATAATGGTGTCATGATGGCATCCGGCTGGAAAGAAATCAACAACAATCTGTATTACTTCCAGAGCTGGGGCGGCATTTATAAAAACGGTTTCCAGAGCATCGGAGGAAACGAGTATTATTTCCGGAGCTGGGGTGGTGTATATCGAAACACCTTCTTTACCGTAAAAGGAAAAACCTACATAGCGCAGAATGACGGATCGATCTATCATGCCAGCCAGACCGGCTGGGTTCAGCTGGGAGATCAGACTTACTGGATCAATCAGGATGGTTCTGTTCAGACCGGCTGGCTGAAGCTGGAAGGCAAATGGTACTGGCTGAAAGCGGACGGCACACGTGCTGCATCTGAATGGATCACGTATGACAACAACCGATACTATTTCGACGGTGACGGTGTGATGTACACCGGAATGAAAGAGGTTGACGGAACAAGATATTATTTCCACAGCTGGGGCGGCGTTTACCATAACGAATCTTTTACTTGGCAGGGAAAGAAATACTGGGCAAAGGATGACGGAACCTTCTATACAGGTGTCTGCGATATCAATGGAAAGAAATACTATTTTCTGGAAGACGGCGAGCAGATTACAAAAGAGGGCTGGTATCTGACCAACGGAACGTATTACTGGATCAACAAGGATACGTCGCTTCAGACCGGCTGGGTGAAATATGACAACAACTGGTACTGGATGAAAGAAGACGGTACGATGGCATCGTCTGAATGGATCACCTACGACAAAAACCGCTACTATTTCCGAAGCTGGGGCGGCATGTACACCGGAATTCATACCATCGGCGGAACAAAATACGCATTCCAGAGCTGGGGCGGTCTGTACCATGATCAGACATTTACCATCGGCGGTAAAACATACTATGCCAATTCAGATGGAACATTTGCCACCGGCTGGGTGCAGAACGGCGGAAAAACGTATTATTTCGATGAGGACGGCACAAGCCATACGGGCTGGCTGCTTCTGGACGGAACGCATTACTGGATCAACGCCAATGGAACCAGAAGAGATGACGAGCTGTTTCAGTACGACGGAAACTATTATTATGTAGACAAAAACGGCGTTATGGCGACAAGCGGCTGGGTATACTGGGATTATAACTATTATTATCCGAGAAGCTGGGGCGGCATGTACAAGAATGCGTTTATTACCTATGATAATAACCTCTATTACCTTGGATCTGACTCGAAAATGGCAATCGGCTGGCAGTCGATTGGCGGAAATACATACTATTTCCGAAACTGGGGCGGCATGATAACCGGAAAACAGGTGATCGACGGAAAAACGTATGTGTTCGATGAGGACGGCAAGCTGGTACAGAGTCCGGACGGATTTGAACCGTCCGCGCAGATCGGTGTCCGCACCGTACGGAACTTTCTGAAAAATGCACTGCTTCCGCTTGGAAACACCCTGTATATCTGGGGAGGCGGCCACACAGACGCAGAGGCAGAGAGTTACGGCGTCAATGCGCAGTGGAAACAATTCTTCAATACACAGAATTCCACCTACAACTATTCCGATCATCTGTATGAGTACGGAAAAGGTCTTGACTGTTCCGGCTATGTCGGATGGACCGCACATCAGGTGACGAAAGAGTATGCAACGACAACCTCCACTGGAATGCCGGCCTACTTTGCAAGAAAAGGCTGGGGAACCTGCGTGACAGGCGATACATCCCAGAAATTTACGCCGGGTGATGTGGTCAGCAAGAGCGGTCATGTCTGGATTGTCATTGGCCAGTGCTCGGACGGCAGCGTGGTTGTCATTCATGCGACACCGCCGTATATTCAGCTTGGCGGAACCGTTTCTTCAACAGGAAGCATTAACAGTGAAGCTATTGAGCTGGCAAATGAATACATGAAAATGTATTATCCGGTTGCGTATGAGCGGTATGGTGTAAAAGTTCTTGACCGGTCCTATCTGACCGGTGTGAATCATTTCACCTGGAGCAGCAGTATCTTAAGTGACAGTGAAGGCTACCGCAGGAAGAAACCGGCAGAAATCCTGAACGATCTGTTCCAGTAAAATATCTTCTATAAAAAATAAGAGAGAATACAAAAAAACTTTGTAGTTCGTGTATTCTCTCTTTCTTTTTGCGCTGGAATTGTCTATACTAGAAGGTGCGTGAAAGACGCAGATCAGAAATACAAAAGAAAAAATCTGGAAAATAAAAATACAAGGGGAGTAAACATGCGAAAGAGCTGGAAATGGGCGCTCTGTCTTGGCGTAGTGTCGTTGCTGCTGCTGGGCGGCTGCGGAAAAGAAAAGACGGAACCAGTGGATCTGGTGCTGGTAACCGACGGCAGTGAGGTAGCTTCCGATGCCGTGTATCAGTCAGCATGGAACGGTCTTGCGCAGTATGGAGACGAGAGCGGTCTGAAATATGAAGCAAGTGTTCCGGCAGGACGGACAACAGAGGACTATGAAAACACCATCAAAGAGGCGGCGCAGAAGGGAGCATCCGTTATCGTCTGTGTCGGAACGAGCATGAGCCGCGCCGTTTACGATGCACAGCGCGACTGGAAGGATGTCCGTTTTCTGCTGCTGGAGGCAGAACCGGTCAGTGAGAGCGGCCGCAGCCGTCTCCGCGGAAATACAGAAAGCCTGGAAATTGATGTATCAGAGGCCGGCTACCTGGCAGGATATGCGGCAGTACAGGCCGGCTACACGCACCTGGGCTATATCGGACAGAAAAACGAAGAGAACGGAACAAAGTACGGGACAGGTTATGCACTCGGTGCAGAGGCGGCCGCTGCGGATCTGGGACTTGGAGAAAACAGCATCACGCTGGATTATACGTATCGGAAAAGCAGCAGCGTATCACCGTCGTATTTGGAAAAAATCAAAAGCTGGTATGGTGAGGGCGGACAGATTCTCTTCTCGGACGGTGCATCGTATCAGAATGTACTTGGCGCAGCAGCATCTGCGGCAGGCGGAGCACTGATCGCAAACGGCGGCGTGGAGGAGTACGCCAATGCCGTGTTGAAAGTACGTCTGGATTATGGAACTGCAGTTTACAATGCGTTAAAAGAAATGAAACAAAAGGATTTTGAAGGCGGGAAAATTGTAACGCGCGGCGTGACCGATCAGGAAATCAGTCTGGAATGGAATCAGGATGCGGTGCCGTACTTTACAGAGGATCAGTACCGGGCACTCTGTGCGAAATTCTCCGCAGAGGACTTTTCAATCCCTGACGGCGATGCGCTTTCCTCGCCGGATCAATACAAATTGAGTTGTGTGAGTGTACAGAAGGTAAAATAACATGTATCGTTACTGTTCACGAATTGTTTACAAAAAGTCGGGATATTTTTCCTTGCATCCATTTGTGAATTGTGATATTATGTAAAAGAATTGGGAAAAATATTTCAAAATTGTTACAGAATAATTGAATTTCTAAGAAACAGGGAAACCTGAAACAAAGAAACCTACATACAACGAATCAATTTGGGAGTGAAAGAATGAGAAAAAAATTTCTTGCCTTAAGTTTAGCAGTGATCGTAAGTGCAGCTCAGGTAATGACAGTAAGCGCCTCGAAACAGGAGCAGTTACAGCAGCAGCAGGCAGCACAGGCAGAGACCAGCGCACAGCTTGACAACGCAAAAGCAGAAATCGACGATCTGGAAACCAAAAAGAATCAGATTACCGGCGAGATTGATGACCTGGACGCACAGCTTGTCGTAACCATGGCATCCGTGGAAAATCTGAAAAATGAAATTGCAGAGAAACAGACAGAAATTGAAACAACACAGGAAAAACTGGCACAGTCCCAGGCTGAAGAGGACGAGCAGTACGAGCTGATGAAAAAACGAATCCAGTTCCTCTATGAGAGCGGCGGAGACAACGGCTGGGCAGCACTTCTTCTGGAGGGAAAAGATTTAAGCAGCATTCTCAACCAGGCTGAGTACACCCAGAAGTTATACAAATACGACAGAGAGTGCCTGCAGGAGTACATGGATCTTGTACAGCAGGTAACAGACTACAGCAATCAGCTTGCAGATGAAAAAGCAGATCTCGAAGCCAGTGAGGCAGAGCAGGAAGCACAGCAGCAGTCCCTTGAGGCAATGCTTGAGCAGAAAAAAGCCGTTTCCGATGACTACGAAAACCAGATCGCAGACCTGAACGACATGGCTGCACAGTACAACGCAGTACTGGCAGAGCAGAACGCAAAGATCCAGCAGATCCAGGAGGAGATTGCAGCCGAAGAGGCAGCAAGAAAAGCCGAAGAGGCCCGTCAGGCAGCAGAAGCAGCCGAGGCAGCCCGCCAGGCAGAAGCAGCAAGACAGGCAGCAGCAGAAGCAGCCGCAAGCAGTGCTGCAAATAATACAACAACGGCAGACAACACACCGTCCAGCACAGGAAGCTCCACCACGACAACAACACCGTCTAACGGAGGAAGCTCTTACGATGATTCTTCGTCCAGCGATACCAGCAGCTCGGATGATTCCAGCAGCTCCAGCAGCACCGGAAGCGCAACCGGAAGTGCCATCGTATCCTATGCAACACAGTTTATTGGAAATCCATACGTATGGGGCGGCACAAGCCTTACCAACGGAGCTGACTGCTCTGGTTTTATCATGAGCGTTTACGCACACTTCGGATACGACCTTCCGCATTCCTCCAGTGCACTGCGTGGTGTAGGACGCGGTGTATCTTATGCAGAGGCTCAGCCGGGCGATATTATCTGCTACAGCGGCCACGTAGCCATCTACATCGGCGGCGGTGCAATCGTACACGCAAGCAATGAGCGCGACGGTATCAAGATCAGCAGCAACGCAGCGTATACCACGATTCTTGCGGTAAGACGTGTGGTTTAAAAAAGAATTACATAGTAAGAATTTTCAGATCCCGGGAGAGAAAAATCCCGGGATCTTTTGCGTTTTGCTTAAAATTGAGTGCATTCGCGTTAAAACTGTGATATACTAAAGCACATCGGAGATACAAGGGCGTATTGACCAACAGAAGGTCAGTATGCCCTTTTGCTTGTTAGGAAGAAGGGAGAATCGTTATGAAACTGGAAAATTATTTTCGTCGTTTCGGTATTCGGAACGGATCTGGTGCGGAAAGTAGCGTCAGTGCTGTCCATCTGCATTATTGCCGGTCTGCTGATCGTCTACGTCCCGAACATCATCGCCGGAGCCGGAAAGATCGGCGATACTGTAAACACCATGAAAACCGCAGACCTCCCATTCGGCAAAGCCCTGTACGCCGCATTCCTCTACGGAACCTTCCAGCTTGCCAATGTCGCAGTCTTCGTCCAGCATGCCAAATCCTTCGAAAAACCGCAGGATGCCGGAAAGAGCATGGCAGTCGGTGCCGTATTAAATGCCCTTCTGATGATCATGGTCGTCCTCGGAATCATGACCGTATACCAGAACCCGGAAATGATCCAGCAGAGCGTCCCGACATTATTTATGGTTCAGCAGGGCGTCGGCAGTAAATTCATGACACCGCTGATTTCCGTACTGATCATCCTCGGTGCCGTATCCACAGCCGTCAACATGGTTGCCGCCATGGTCAAACGAATCCACGCCGGTCTCGCTGAACGAAGCAGCAGAACAGAAACCGCAGGCAAAATCAGCCGCACCCAGATCCTTGCCGCGCTTGTCTGCTGCATCGCGGACTTCCTTATCGCACAGTTTGGTCTGCTGACGCTGATCCAGAAGGCGTACAGCATCCTGGCATACCTGGCAATCCCGGTCATCTTGGTGCCGTACGTGGTGCACATGGCGGTGACGCGGTTTGATACGAAAAAATAGAAAAGAACAATAAAAAATTTGTAACAAAAATTTACACCGCAGAAAGAGAGATTTGCTTCTGGAGAATGGAAGTATTTCGCAGACAGCAGAAAAAAGAAGATTCATGCAGAGCAGACGTGAGTCATAAAGAAATGACATGCGTCTGCCTTTTTTCTGTGCGTCTGGCAGAGTATGTGTCGGTGACAAAGCAGAAAACAGGAACTCTTCTTTGGGACTCGATTGTGCCGTCAAAATATGGTATACTGCAAAAAGGATCAAAAAGCGGATATTGATATTTCACGGGAGGGGAAGAAGATGAAAAATGCACCGGCTTATGTGAAGGTTTACAGCAGACTGAAAAACGAGATCAATAAGGGAACATATCCTGTCGGGGGATTTCTGCCGAAGGAGTGTGAACTGGAGAAAATCTATCAGGTCAGCCGTACTACGGTACGGAATGCAGTAAAGATGCTGGTGCAGGAGGGACTGGTTGAGGTTCGCCAGGGTTCTGGAACGAGGGTGCTGAATCATAAGGCAATTCAGAATTATAACAAGGTCACATCGGTCACGGAATCCCTGATGAAAAAAGGATATCGGGTAACGACGTCAGATATGATGATCGACATCATTTCGGCGGACAAACAGCTCGCCGATGAACTGGAAATTCCGGAGGGAACCAGCGTGGCGAGGATTCAGCGGCTGCAGCTTGCGGATGAAGAGCCTGTTACGCTGATGGAAAATTATATCGAATATGCGAAAGTCCCTGGCATCGAGGCGTATGAGAATCAGTTTGTAGCGCTGTATCAGTTTCTGGAGGAGAAATTCGGCTTGCAGATTGATGAGACACGAGACAGAATTTCAGCGAAATCCGCGACCTTTATGGAAGCCCAGGTTCTGAAAACGGAGCCGAAGGATGCGCTTCTTGTGGTGCACAGAGTCACCTACTGGCAGAACCGGCCGGTGAGCATTGACCACGTGCGGATCATCGGAAGCAAGTACGAGGTGGAGATTTCGGGAAAAGGACGGAGTAAATGAGCGATGAGACAGAAGAACAGAAGAAACTGATGCGGCAGATTGATATCAGCTGTGTACAGGCATTTCATACAATGGATGAAATTGATGCGATGGTGGAGCTGGCAAAGAAATATCGTCTGGCTGCTGTGTTTACCTTGCCGGCGTTCAGCGCCCATGTGGCAGAACGGCTGCAGGACACCAGAGAAATCCATGCGGGAGGCGTGGTAAGCTTTCCGGGCGGCGGAGATACGACCGGACAGAAGAAGTGGCAGGCAAAAGAACTGTGGGAGGCTGGCTGCCGGGAAATCGACATGGTGATGAATCTTACGGCATTCAGAAGCCACGAATTTTCTTATGTAAAAGAAGAACTTCTGGCCATCCGGGAGCAGGTGCCTTCGGCGATTTTTAAGGTGATCATCGAGGCACCGCAGCTGACGGAGCAGGAAATCTGCCAGGCAGTGGATCTGTGTGTGGAAGGCCGTGCGGATTATGTAAAGACGAGCACCGGATGGTATCCCGGCTGTCCTTCCACCGTGGAGCAGGTTCGAATCATGAGCCGTGAAGCCGCCGGTCGCATTCAGATCAAGGCCGCCGGTGGAATCCGCAGTCTGGAAACTATACAGGAAATGCAGAAAGCCGGCTGTAGCCGTTTCGGTATGGGAATGCGGTCGGTACAGAATTTGATAAAAAGTATCTATAAGTAATCTATTGTGCAAAAGCTATAAAAAAGTCACGGAATATTCTACGATATTCCGTGACTTTTCTGTTGAATTAGTAACCTATTAGTGATATATTCGAATCATAGGAATCGATAAATCATTAACAATCTGAAAGGAGAGCAAAAGATATGAAAGGTTATGCAATGCTGAAAATCGGTGAATCCGGATGGATCGAGAAAGAACGCCCGAAATGCGGGCCGATGGATGCCATTTGCCGTCCACTGGCAGTTGCCATCTGCACATCAGATGTCCACACTTTATGGGAAGGGGCCATCGGTGACCGTCATAACATGATTCTGGGCCATGAGTGCTGTGCAGAGGTTGTGGAAGTCGGAGAGCTCGTAAAAGATTTCAAACCGGGAGACCGGGTTCTTGTGCCGGCCATCACTCCGGACTGGAATTCTCTGGAAGCACAGGCTGGTTATTCCATGCACTCCGGCGGAATGCTGGCAGGCTGGAAATTCTCCAACTTCAAAGATGGTGTCTTTTCTGAATTCTTTCATGTAAATGATGCCGATGGAAACCTTGCGCTGCTTCCGAAAAACATCAATGTTGTCGACGCGTGCATGCTTTCCGATATGGTGCCGACCGGATTCCACGGCGTAGAGCTTGCCGATGTACAGTTTGGTGATACAGTTCTTGTCATCGGAATCGGACCAGTTGGTCTGATGTCGGTAGCCGGAACGAATATGCGCGGCGCATCGAGAATCATTGCTGTCGGAACGAGACCGGTCTGCGTAGAAGCGGCAAAAAAATACGGCGCAACGGATTTTGTCAGCTACAAGAACGGACCGATTTTCCAGCAGGTACTTGATATGACAGATGGAAAAGGTGTTGATAAAGTAGTCATCGCCGGCGGTGGTGTAGAAACCTTTGCAGAAGCAGTAAAATGCCTGAAACCGGGCGGAAAGATCGGAAATGTAAACTATCTTGGATCCGGTGACAACATTGATATTCCGCGTGTAGAGTGGGGCGTTGGAATGGGTCACAAACAGATTAACGGAGGCCTGATGCCTGGCGGAAGACTCCGCATGGAAAAACTGGGAGCTCTTGTTTCGGCAGGCAAGCTGGATGTCAGCCCGCTGTCCACACATGTGTTTGATGGATGGGATCATCTGGAAGAAGCACTGTTCCTCATGAGAGATAAACCGAAGGATTTAATCAAACCAGTCGTTAAATTGGCTGACTGATGATTTGAAAATTTGACTGAAAAAGGAAACGTATGAAAATATTGATCGTATCCGGCTTTTTGGGCGCGGGAAAAACAACATTTATCAAACGGCTGGCCAGGAACGTCGATCAGCGGTTTGCCATACTGGAAAATGAATATGGAGCCGCAGGAATCGACGGCGCACGTCTTGGCCAGAACCGGCAAGGAACGCAGAAAAATGTATGGGAAATGACAGAGCAGTGCATCTGCTGCATCGGGAAAAAGGATTTTGCAGCATCCGTGCTGACCATTGCCAATGTGGTAGACCCGGAATACCTGATCGTAGAACCGACAGGCGTCGGAAGTCTCGCCCGGATTATAGAAAATCTGCGTCAGATCGAGTACGAGAGAATTCAGCTTCTCTCGCCGGTCACTATTGTGGATGTTTACAGTTACCGCCGCTATATGGCGGAATATCCCGAGCTGTATCAGGATCAGATCCGAAGCGCGGATACGATCATTGTTTCCAAAACAGAAGCATGCCAGGCGGAAGAAAAACAGCGCATCCAGAAATTTCTGCAGGAAATTAACCCGCAGGCAAAAATCATCACGGATTATGCATCCACGATGACACGGGAAGATTACCAGAGCCTGCTGCTGGGCGGCCGATATGAGAAAGAAGTACAGGATACGCAGAGCGGCGAAAAGATGCCGGAGACCTTCTCCTTCGAAAATATCCGAATGGAGGCACCGGAAACCCTGTGGTGTTTTCTGGAACAGATCATTCGCGGAGCGTTTGGAAATATCATCCGTGCAAAAGGACAGTTCGCAGCCGGAGACCAGTTTCTCCAATTTGATGTCGCCGATCACCGCTACAGCATCACCGGCACAGAACAGAAAAACGCCGGCCAGGCTGTGTTTATCGGAAACGATATGAACGAAAATGCGATCCGGCAGTATTTTAAGAAATGCGCCGGAAACCAGAAAATGAAATATGCTGCCCGTCATGTATCATAAAGTAAATAGGAAAAAGAGATTGCGGAGTCCTGCCAAAACAGGGTTTCGCAATTTTGGTTTTTACAGAAAGATTCAACTGAAAAACGAAGGATAGGCAAAAACGAAAAATTACGCTAAAATAAACATACAAGTATTTCAAATAAAACAAAAGAAAAATCAGGGGGGATCTGATATGGAGGAACAGAAAAGAAGACGGGAAAGAAAATCAGCGGCATACTGGTTGAGCAAAAGCTCGATTTTATATCCGATCTGTATCTTGTATGTGATGTATGTGAAACAGGTTGAGGTATATATTACAGAATGTTCCGTCCATATTTCGTCGGGGACAATGCTTTTTGCCTATGCGCTGTGCCTGATTTTGTGGCTGGCCTCACCCATTCGAAGCTACTGCGCAGATGGAACTGCAAATGAAGTTTTATTCTATACATTTCCGCCGAGCATACTGATGCTGTTTTTATTTGCCCAATATTCACTGAAAATTGTGTTGTTTCTTGCAGTGCTGGATGGGATATTTCTTGTTACGGTTTTAAGAGATTTACATAGAAAAAAACGAAAATATTCTCCGAAAAAATTCTGGAGATTAAAAAGAAGTGACTTAAACGCATTTCTGTTTGTTTCAGTATGCGTGAGTATGGTACCGACTTGTATGATGATATATTGGAAGCTTGAGTCTCCGTCCGGAGTGGCAGAACTTTACGAACGAAAAAAGGACTATAATCTCGTCCAGAATCAGGAGAACATTTTTCAGGAAAATAAAGAATTTCTGCTGAGCTTAAAGGAGAGCGAATGGAGGCAAAAAACACTGGAAGAAAGAACAATTGCAGCGCAGAAGATGGTACGGCTTGAAACAGAACGACTTGGAATTCCCGAAATTCCGCTGTATGTGAAAGAGACAGGATCATCGAATTGCGTTGCATTATATAATAATGAAGAGAACGAAATATGGTATGCTCCAGAGCATTTAACATCTCAGACAGCAGAAGAATTTTTTACGGGAATTTGCGAAGAATGTTATCATGGAATGGAGTATTATCTGCTGGAGCGAATGGACTGGAATTCGGAAATGGCGAATACTGCTTATTTTGAAGAAATGAGGAAGTGGAAACTAAATGATAATCGCTACATATCTGGACGCGACGAGGGCGATTCGTTTGAAGCATATCAATCACAGCCGCTGGAAGCATCTGCCAAAAAGTATGCCAGTTCCGAAACAGAGGCACTGATTCATTTTATTGCTGTGTACGGCGATGAATAAAAATCTTTTAGGGGGGGAGGGAGAAAAGGAGCGTCGGGAAAAATAAAAAAAATTAGCACTCACCTCTTGACAGTGCTAATAACTAGTGTTATAGTACGACTAGAACAAAGAAAGAAAAGAAAATTCACATCAACGCTCTTTTTGTTCGGAGCGAATGTTAGCACCCAAATAGATAAGGAGGAAGCCGATTATGAATATCAGTAAATTCACACAAAAATCGCTGCAGGCTGTACAGGACCTGGAAAAGACCGCATACGATTTCGGCAACCAGGAAATAGAGCAGGAGCATCTGTTGTATAACCTCCTGCATCAGGACGACAGCCTGATTCTGAAAATGATCGAAAAGATGGAAATCAACAAAGATCATTTTCTGAACCGTGTCGAGACGGCGCTGAACGACCGCGTCAAAGTATCCGGCGGTCAGCCGTATATCGGTCAGTATCTGAATAAAGCATTGATAAATGCTGAGGATGAGGCGAAAGCCATGGGAGACGAGTATGTTTCCGTAGAACACCTCTTCCTGGCAATGCTGAAAAACCCAAGCCCGTCCATGAAAAAACTGTTTCAGGAGTACGGCATCACAAGAGAACGTTTCCTGCAGGCATTAAGCACCGTGCGCGGAAACCAGAGAGTTACCACCGACAACCCGGAGGCAACATACGACACCCTGGAAAAATATGGACAGGATATCGTAGAAAAAGCCAGAAACCAGAAAATGGACCCGGTTATCGGCCGTGATACCGAAATTCGGAACGTTGTCCGTATCCTGTCCCGTAAGACAAAAAACAATCCGGTTCTGATCGGTGAGCCTGGTGTTGGTAAAACCGCAGTCGTAGAAGGCCTGGCCCAGCGAATCGCCAACGGCGATGTACCGGAGAGCCTGAAAGATAAAACCATTTTCTCCCTCGATATGGGAGCCCTGGTAGCCGGAGCAAAATACCGCGGCGAATTCGAGGAGCGTCTGAAAGCCGTTCTGGAGGAAGTCAGAAAGAGCGACGGAAAAATCATTCTGTTTATCGATGAGCTGCACCTGATCGTCGGCGCCGGAAAGACCGACGGCGCGATGGATGCCGGAAACATGCTGAAACCTATGCTGGCACGAGGCGAACTGCACTGCATCGGTGCCACAACGCTGGATGAGTACCGCCAGTACATCGAAAAAGATGCCGCCCTGGAGCGCCGTTTCCAGCCGGTTCAGGTTGATGAGCCGACCGTAGAGGATACGATTTCCATCCTGCGTGGCTTAAAAGAGCGCTACGAAGTTTACCACGGCGTAAAAATCACCGACGGTGCCCTCGTTGCAGCCGCAACCCTTTCGAACCGTTACATCAGCGACCGTTTCCTGCCGGATAAAGCAATCGACCTGGTCGACGAGGCATGCGCTCTGATCAAGACAGAACTGGATTCCATGCCGGCCGAGCTGGATGAGCAGCGCCGTAAGATTCTGCAGATGCAGATCGAGGAAGCCGCACTGAAAAAAGAGACCGACAATCTGAGCCGCGAGCGTCTGGAAACACTGCAGAAAGAGCTGGCTGAGTTAAAGGATACCTTCAATTCTGCAAAGGCACAGTGGGAAAATGAAAAGAGTTCCGTTGAGAAACTGTCCAAACTGCGTGAGCAGATCGAGGACATGAACCGCCAGATCCAGAAAGCAAAGAATGATTACGATCTGAACCGCGCCGCTGAACTGCAGTACGGTGAACTCCCGAAATTACAGCAGATGCTGGAAGCAGAAGAGAAAAAAGTTAAAAATGAAGATCTCTCACTGGTACACGAGAGTGTAACGGATGAAGAGATTGCCAGAATTGTCTCCCGCTGGACCGGAATCCCGGTTGCAAAACTGACCGAAGGCGAGAGAACTAAGATCCTCGGCCTGGAAGATGAACTTCACACGAGAGTTATCGGCCAGAATGAAGCAGTCACCAAGGTTTCGGATGCGATCATCCGTTCCAAAGCCGGAATCAAGGATCCGACAAAACCGATCGGTTCGTTCCTGTTCCTTGGACCTACCGGTGTCGGTAAAACAGAGCTTGCGAAAACGTTGGCAGAAAAGCTGTTTGATGATGAGAACAACATGGTTCGAATCGATATGAGTGAATACATGGAGAAATACTCCGTCTCCCGTCTGATCGGAGCGCCTCCGGGATATGTAGGCTACGAGGAGGGCGGCCAGCTGACTGAGGCAGTGCGCAGAAAACCATATTCTGTTGTTCTGTTCGATGAGATCGAGAAAGCGCATCCGGACGTCTTCAACGTTCTGCTGCAGGTACTCGATGACGGCCGTATCACCGACTCCCAGGGCCGTACCGTAGACTTTAAAAATACGATCCTGATCATGACCTCCAATATCGGATCCCAGTATCTGCTGGACGGCATTCAGGATGACGGCAGCATCTCCGAAGAGGCGAGAAACCTGGTCATGCAGGATCTGCGTGCACACTTCCGTCCGGAGTTCCTGAACCGTCTGGATGAAACAATTATGTTCAAACCATTGACAAAAGACAACATTGGTCATATCGTAGATCTGTTGCTGAAAGGACTGAACAAACGTCTGGCAGACCAGGAGCTTACCGTCGAACTGAGCCCGGCTGCAAAACAGTTTGTCATTGAGGGCGGCTACGACCCTGTTTACGGCGCCCGTCCATTGAAACGTTTCGTACAGAAAGAGGTAGAAACCAGCACCGCAAAACTGATCCTTGGCGGTCAGGTCAGCGAGGGCGATACGATCCTTCTGGATGTGGAAAACGGCGGCCTGAAGGCAATGATCAAACCAGGTGTGGAGGTAGTAGACGAATGATGCCGAAAGATCCCGTAATGCTGCTGAGCTATGTCAATACGCAGTTAAGAGATTTTTACCCGTCGCTCGCAGAATTCTGCGCGGCCATGCAGACAGAGGAATCCGATCTGCGGGAAAAACTGGCGCTCATCGACTATGAGTACGATGAGAAAACGAACCAGTTTGTGTAAGAATAACCAGGCCCTGAAAAAAATGGCGGAAAAAGGCGTTCCGTATGTGGAAAAAACACATACGGGGCGCCTTTTTTACGCAAAGCGTGTTTCTTATAACTGACAGGAAAAATCATATCTATAATAGAAGAAATGTGGTAAAATGGAGGAAAAGAAAATCCGCTGAAAATGGGGAAACAGCGGATCTGGAGAAGGAGGAAACCAATATGTATTTTGGTGTACAGATGTATGGGGTATCCAAAGAATGGAAACAGGATCCCGAAGGATTTTTAAAGAAAATCTATGAGGCAGGCTACCGCCAGATCGAGCCGTGTCTCGGATTCCGTGTTGATGCCAGGGACTACGGTTTCTGGATCCCGGAGGATCTGGAGCAGGCAATGCCGTTGCTTGCAAAATACCACATTGAGGTTCATGCGGTCCACATTTTCCTGGATGAATACCACTATGAAAGAGAACTTGCCATTCTTACAGAACTGGCGCAGAAATACCACATTTCCTGGTTTGTCGTAAAGAGCCCGGCACGCCTGACAAAAGATGTTCTGGACGAAACCGCTGCAAGATACCGCGAACTGGCAGAAGAACTGGAAAAAGCCGGAGCAGGTCTTCTGATTCACAACGAAAAAGAAGATATCTGTATCCGCGTGAATGGAAAAACAGCGTACGAATATCTCCTGGAAGCCTGCGGTGAAAAAGTCGGAGCAGAAGTAGATGTCGGCTGGATGTACTGCGGCGGCGTCGACCCGGAAGAGTTCCTCTGGGCGCATGCGGACCGAGTCAAAGCCGTTCATTATAAAGATATGAAAATCACCGGCCAGGAAGCGCCGCTTGGAAAAGGCATGGTTGATCTGAAAGCCTGCTTCCAGTTCGCCCGTGCAAACGGTGCACTGCAGATTGTGGATATGGATGCGGCAACACTGGAGGATACCTGCCGCGCCGGAAAAATGCTCTCCGGATGGACAGGGGACAGAGACAACACCGACAGCATTCTCTGCACGATGGATGTGGAGACCGGAGAAGAAACCGTGCTGCATGAGTTTCCGGGAATCATCGAGGCACCGAACTGGCTGAACGATGGAAACACCCTGCTTTATAATGCGGATGGAAAAATCTACCGCTATGAGATCGACAAAGACCATGTGGAGCAGGTTGATACCGGTTTCTGCGTGCAGTGCAACAATGACCACATTCCGTCACCGGACAACCAGCTGCTGGCGGTAAGCTGCATGCCGCCGGAACTCACAGATGGAACGTATGAATCCCACATCTACGTGCTCCCGATGACAGGCGGTGAACCAAAAGACCTCACCGGACCGGGTCTCAGCTATCTGCACGGCTGGTCGCCGGACGGAAAAGAGCTTGCGTACTGTGCCTTCCGCAAAAAGCCGGAGGAGGAGACTATGCGCATTGAGATCTGTACGATTCCATCAGACGGCGGCGAGGAAACCTGCCTGACGGACGGCAAAGGCTACAACGACGGTCCGGAGTATTCACCGGACGGAAAGCACATCTGGTTCAACAGCACCAGAAGCGGTCTGATGCAGGTATGGCGGATGAACCGTGACGGCAGCGGTCTCACCCAGATGACCGATTTCGATGCCAACAACTGGTTCGGCCACGTTTCGCCGGATGGAAAACACGTCATTTACCTGACCTTCGCTAAAGGTGAGCTGGAACCGAATGAGCATCTGCCGAACATGTATGTATCGCTTGGAATGATGGATTATGACGGACAGAATAAGAAAAAAGTGCTGGATCTTTTCGGCGGCCAGGGCAGTATCAACGTCAACTCCTGGGCACCGGACAGCCGCAGAATTGCGTATGTGAAATATGTGCTTCATCACAAATAAAGGAATATCTTAAGAAAATCTGACGGGCCGTAAAAATTCATGGAAGTATTGTGAAAAAACGTTGAAAGTATTTTAGCGGAAATGCACAAGAATTCTTACGAATTTTTACGGCCCGTTGACTCTTTTTCTGACACACGTATAATGAAAGTAACAAGAGAAACTGCGGCCCCTGGCGGCTGCAAAACAATCAAAAGGAAAGGAGGATTTGTGTTATGAAGAAAACGAAAAAAATGCTTTCGTTTGTACTGTCCATGCTTCTGATCGTGACGATGTTCCCAACCATGGCATTCGCAAAAGAGGAAGCCAAAACGTGGAAGTTCGGAGAGCTTTCGCTGAAAGCAGGCGACGTTCTCGGCAAAGATACGGAGATTAAAAATGATGCAGAGAACAGAGAAATCCGAATACTTTCAGAAAAAACAAATCTGGATGAAAAGAAAGATGACAAAGAAAGAATAAAAACAGAAAAAGAGGCTGTGATCGCAGCGGCGGCTTCCTGGAATCTGAAGGATCTTACGGAAAAGGCCAAAAAGGCTCCGGCAGATTATCTGCTTAAAAAGGCAGACAGCTGGAACGGAAGCTGGATTGTAACAAAGATCGCAGAAACGGAAACAAAAGATGCCATTGAAATCCAGATAAGAACCTATGAGTACGTAGCTGTAACAGAAATCCAGGGCATACCGAAAGAAATCCCGGGAATCACCGCACTGACGGGCAAAGCAGTTCCAGAAAATGCAGATCAGAAACAGATCACATGGGAAATCACGGATGCCGGAATGACAGGTGCTGTTTTAGACGGCACAAACCTGAAAGTAACGAATGCCGGAACCGTAAAACTTCTGGCGACAATCAAAGACGGAAAGAAAACCGGCGTTGACTTCACACAGGAATTCACTGTGATTGTAAAAGCCGCAGATTACACCAAAGTAACAGAAGCGCTGGCGCTGATCCCGGAGGACATGGGCCGGTATACAGAAGAAAGCGCGGCAGCTGTTCAGAAAGCAAAAGATGCGGTAAAAGAGAACCTGCCATCAGCTGAACAGGAAACCGTAAATGGTTATGCGGCAGCCATTCAGACAGCAGTAAACGCACTGACGCTTCTTGGCGCAGATTACACAGAAGTTGATGCAGTACTTGCCAAAGTTCCGGGAGATCTTTCTATCTATACGGAAGAAAGCGTGGAAGCACTGAATGCAGTCATCGCATCCATCGACCGCACCAAAACGGTAGAAGAGCAGCAGGCAGTTGATGCTTATGCGGAAGCACTGGAGAATGCAATTGCAGCACTGGTACGCAAACCGGTTCCGGCAGATTATCAGGGAGTGGAAGAACTCCTGGGAAAGATTCCGAAAGACTTATCCATTTATACCGAAAAGAGTGTAAAAGCACTGAATGCGGCAAAAGAAGCCATTGTATGGGATCTGGATGACAGCAGACAGGAGGAAGTCGATCAGTCTGCAGAAAACCTGAAAGCAGCTCTTGACGGACTGACCCTGAAACCGGCGGACTACAGCGCCGTAGACGCGGCTCTTGCCAAAGTTTCGAATGATCTGAGTATTTATACGGAAGAAAGCATTCAGCCGCTTCAGACAGCGATCAACAGCGTAGAAAGCGGAAAAACCATTCTGGATCAGGCAGAAGTAGACGGCTGGGCAGCAGCAATTGAAAATGCACTGGCAGGACTGCAGGTTCGGAAAGCAGATTATTCCAAAGTAGAGGAAGCCATCAAAAAGATTCCGGCGGATCTCAGTCTGTATACCGATGCGTCTGTAAAAGCACTGGAAGATGCAAAGAACAGCGTCGTAACCGAGCGGCCGGTCACAGAGCAGGAGAGCGTAGACGGTTACGCAAAAAAGATCGAGGCAGCGATTGCCGGCCTTACGTATAAAGATGCGGACTACAGCAAAGTAGATGCCGCAGTGAAAAAGATTCCAAACGATCTGAAGAAATACACGGACGAGAGCGTAAAAGCAGTCAATGATGCAAAAGCAGCGATTGTACGCGGAAAGAATATCACGGAGCAGAAGACGGTGGATGGTTATGCGGCAGCGCTGGAAAAAGCGATTGCCGGCCTGAAACAGAAACCGATGACTGCGCAGAATCTTCCGGAGATTACCAAAGGAGTCAATCAGTCAGGTATGCAGGGCAAGGAGCTTTCCTTCACCGCAGATTTTGAAGCAAAGGATCTCAAAAAGGTTCTCATCGACCAGAAAGAGATTGATGCGAAGAATTATGTGACGGCTGGAAAAGAGAATACGCAGGTTACGCTGAAGGCCGAGTATACAAAGAGTCTGGCAGAAGGCAAGCATACGATTTCGATCGTTTCAAGCAAGGGCCAGGCGGATACCGTATTCTATCTGAAGAAAGCAACAAAGAGTCCGGACACGGGAGACCGCACACAGGTGATGCTGTGGGTGATCCTGCTCGGCGTTTCTGCAGCAGCAGTGGTCGGAGCAGTTGTTTATCGTAAACGTGAGAAATAAGAGTTGAAAGGGAAAGGGCGCCGGAAGGCGCCTTTTCTTTTGGACGGTTTCGGATAGATTGTAAATAGTCAGATAAAATACAAAATATGCAGAATTAACTATATTTTTCTAAAAATAAGAAAATTCGAAAAAAG